>JANXTV010000489.1 GCA_025352185.1 Oligoflexia bacterium | reverse complement strand
GGGAGAGTCCAGTTATCACTCAAAGCTCTTAAAGATGTGACGGTTCGCGGGAATAGCTCAGTTGGTTAGAGCGCCACGTTGCCAACGTGGAGGTCGAGAGTTCGAGTCTCTTTTCCCGCTCCATCTTTTTTCACTCGGTGGACCGAAAAAAAATCGACTTACTGGTCGAAGATACAGCGCTTCACCCAGACGTAGCGTTTTCCACCGTAATTCCCGTTAAAGAACGTATGCCGGGAGATTTCCATCTGGGTCGGCACGACTTTTACTTCCATCGCCTTTTCCTGGGAAACGAATTTCACCTGGAGAGAAACTTCGCCGTCGGGGGTCGAGAAGAAAAGCGTATCCGAAATATATCCATTAATCGGCGCCGGCTTAAAATTAAAAACACTCGTTCCAATCGCGTACTTCTGGCCGTCTCGCGCGGCCTTTTCGTAAACGTAGCCGCCGCCGAACCCGTCGATCTCGACGTCGTACGTGACGTCCGAAAGGCCCGGATGCTGTTCGTCGACGACGATCCGCGGATTACTTAGATAAATCGAGCATACGTCCGTCGTCACTTTCCAGTCCGGATCGACTTGCCCTTTTACTTCGGTACCGACGTGGAGAATTCCCGAAACCGTGAGTTCTTTATCGGTGTTCGCCACTTTCCGGTTCACGAAATCGTGCTTACCGTATCGCGGCCCGGGGGGCCGATGAGAGCGTCCTGCTCCCCTTTAGAGTAACGCGACCCCGAGCCGATTTAAGAGCGATAAAACCGTGTTGCAGATTACGTCAGCCCCCCCTCGGCAAGGAAATCGACTACCTTTTCAAGCGTTTACGCCCCGCCGCACTGTCGCAATTCGACGGATTGTCTTTCTAAAATGCACAGCTATTCTCTGAGGTAGGAGAACCCGTTTATGAAAAAAACCGCACTGTTTTTAGCCCTCGTTGGATCCCTCTTTATCTTCACCCAAGCCCGCGCTGAGTCCCAGCCGTGCAAGGAAATTAAGGCTGCCTGCGAAGCCGGCGGATACACTAAAGGTGGGCACAATAAAAAGACGAACACCTATAAGGGCCTCTATAAGGACTGCATCCTGAAAATTAAAGAAGGGCAAACCGTCGAAGGAGTAACCGTCCCATCGGAAACGGTCGCCGCCTGTAAGGCGAAAAAAGCAAAGCGCGACGCTAAAAAAGCGGCCGGATCCGCTCCCCCCACGTCGACGACCGCGAAGTAACTTTCGAGTTTCCGTTTAAAGTTTAAGCCCCTGAGTCCTCCCCGAGATAGAAGGCCCGACGCGAACCCCTCGCCTCGGGCCTTCTCTTTTTCCGAGTGCCTGTTTAAAGTGAAACGACATGACACCCACTCCCGCATCCCCCACCGGACTATTCAGTGATCTCGAATTTCGCGGCCTCGTAAAACAGGCGACCTCGCCCGAAATCGGCGCCCAACTCGCGAAATCGAAAATGACCCTCTACTGTGGGTTTGATCCCACCGCCGATTCGCTCCACGTGGGCAGCCTCCTTCCCCTCCTCACCCTTCGCCGTTTCCAGGACGCCGGCCACCGCGTAATTGCGGTCGTCGGCGGCGCGACCGGGATGATTGGGGACCCGAGCGGTAAATCGGCCGAACGAAAATTCCTCTCGACCGACGACCTCGCGAAAAACGTGGCCGGCATCCGCGGCGTCGTCTCGCGGTTTCTAAAACTCGACGGAACGAATCCCGCCGTGGTCGTAAATAATGCCGACTGGTTCCAGGGAATGTCCTACCTCCAGTTCCTCCGCGACGTGGGTAAACACTTTACCGTGAATCACATGATGGCGAAGGAATCGGTGCGCGCGCGACTCGAAGACCGCGAGCACGGCATATCGTATACCGAATTTTCCTACATGCTCCTCCAAGCCTACGACTACGTCGTCCTCCATGACCGCGAAGGCTGTAACCTCCAGATCGGTGGCAGCGATCAGTGGGGAAATATCACCGCCGGGATCGAACTCATTCGCCGGATTCGCGCCCACCGCGAAGAAAAAGACGCCGAAGAAATAAAGGACTCTGCCTTCGGACTTACCCATCCCCTCGTGATGAAAGCGGACGGCACGAAGTTCGGTAAATCCGAATCGGGCACGATCTGGCTCTCGTCGGACCGAACGAGTCCCTACGAACTCTACCAATACTTTATCGGAACCTCGGACGCCGACGTCGGCACGTTTCTGAAATACTTTACGTTCCTCTCGCCCGAGGAAATCACGCGTCTCGAAGCGGCAGCGAAATCCGCACCCGAAAAACGCGAGGCGCAGACGACGCTCGCCCGGGAGCTCGTGAAGCTCGTCCACGGAGAAGCGGCGCTTGAAAAAGCGACCCAGGCCACGACGGCGCTTTTCGGAAGCGAGATTAAGTCTCTCGGAAAAGAAGCGCTGCTGGAAGCATTCGCCAGTGCTCCGACAACCGTAAAGCCGAAATCGCTGCTCGCCGCGGGCGTAAGCGTCGTCGATCTGCTGGTCGAGGGAACCCTCTGCGGTTCGAAAGGAGCCGCAAGGAAGGATATCCAAGGGGGCGGGATTTATCTGAATAACGACCGCGTGACCGATCCGGCCGCTACGGTATCGGCGACCGACCTCCTCGCCGGATTCGCGCTCGTTCTCCGCAAGGGGAAGAAGAGCTATCATCTCTTTCGATTTGAAGGGTAATTCCGGGGAGTTAGCCGAAACGAGGGCCGAGGCCCGGGGTGGCGAAGTCCGCTCGATCCGGCACCGAAAAACCCTTTGAACACCCGCCCGGATCAGATACAACGCAGCGCAGAGCGTTTTCCCGGGGGATATAAAAATGCGGTCTTTTCAATTCGGTTTCGGGTTCCTTTTCTTCATTTCGGTATCGTCCAGCGCGTGGACCGCGCATCCGGCGGACGCCGCGCTACCGGGGAATGCCGCCCGTCCGGCCGGGGTATCTACCCAGCCCTCCCCGTCTCCGACCGAACCCACGAAAAAACAGGCGCTGCTCGTCAGCGAATTTCCCCACGCCCGGTTTGATAGTTTTCGATTCGATGGCGGACAGTACGCTTCCGACGTCCGTATCCCGAAAAATCCGACCTTCTCGGCGTTCCCGTTTAACGTTCCGGTCACCGGGATGCCGAGCGCCACCGCTTCTCCCACTCCCGACACGGACTCTGGCCTTTCTTTTTGCCACACCGAAAAGTGGAGTAAGTCCTGCCTCTACGGACTTTTCGTCTACCGCTGCGGGCAGTACGCGTATCCCCTCACGCCCGTCGGGTGCGCGCTCGCTGCGGCGAGCTTCGTCGACTTTCTCGACATGAAACGGATTCCGATCGTCGCTGACGACGGCCAGACCTATAACCTCCCGGTGATCTTCACGACGAAACTCGTCGAGATGATTCAAAACCGCACGATCCAGTCGGACCTCCGCGATCTCCGCGTGCTCCTCGAATACTACGCGAAAGAGAAACGAAAATTCGATCTCCACGAGTGGATTCGGGCCGCGACCGGCGGCGATCCCGAAAAAACGTACGCCTGGCTCGCCGTCCTTCTCCAGGATACGAGCGCGGTCCAAATCCAAATCGCTTACCTGGATATCGTCGCGAAGGAGATTAAGTTTTCCGAGGAAACGAAGGCCGCGATCGATAACCTCGCCGAGCTATCGTACTTCCTCTCGAACGAGAATCTAAAGACGGTGGACTCGAAATCCTGGTTAAAACTCTACCCGCAGACGAAAAATCTCGACGCCGAACTCACGCCGCTCGTTTATCACTTCTACCCGATGACTTACATGGCCGTTCGGTTACGTAAGGCCGGGTACAGTGCGCGCCTGAGTTCGTTCCTCCCGTTTCTCTTTAACACCGAGTACGAACTCCAGTCGCTCGATCCCGAGATGTGGCCACTCCACCACCCGCGACCCGAAAAAATCGACCTGAAGCTCGATTACGTCCAGTGGAAGTTCCGCGATATTTACGGTGGGATGACGGGGGCACTCTGGGGAGTCGACCGTATTCAGAACGCTCCCGGACTCGTGCCGCTCGAGACGACGTTTGCGAAGAATCCATTTCGCACGATGCAGCACCTTTTCTGGTCGTTTCCTTCGCCTTAAACGGCCGACTGACCGCGAATGAATGCCTACCCGGAGACTACGACTTGCTTCCGGCGGCTTGAACTGCCGCTGGAACTATTTTCCAAAACGGAAAAAGTTTAAGTCGGCTCGGTTCCTGGCCCAGAAATATCTGCGTGAGGAGAGCCATCAGTACTCCCGGTTTTTCAACTTGCGGTGAGTGACCACACTTTTCAATGAGAACTCCGTGCGCTTCCGTCACGGCGGGTAGGAGTTTCATCCACTGGGAGATCCACACCGAAGGAGTCATGGTATCAAACTCCCCCCAGATGATCGTCGTCTTTGCCCGAATCCCGCCGATGCGCGAATTCAGAATGTGCCTTTCCCCAAACGAAGCGACGAAGGACTCGATTTCCGGCGACTTTAGAAAGTGGAAGAACTGCTCTTCGAAAATGGGAAGCCAAATGGGTTTTTTATGGAACGTATGGGGAAGCAGTCCCTTCGGGCCTTCCTTCACCGCCGACTTAAAGAGCCCGCGGTAACTCTCCTTTTCGGCATCGGTGCCGACGACACCCCCCGGATTCATGAGGATGAGTTCTTTAAGCGATTTATTTCCGATGGCGTAGTCGGCCGAAAGCCACCCCCCGAGCGAGTGCCCCATGAGTATCTCCGGTTTAAGCGTATTCATCACTTCGTGAAAACACCGCATCAGTTCGTCCATCGAATCGATCGCGGCTTCCTCGTGGAGAAACCCACTGTAGCCCGGGTAATCGAGGATGATCACTTCGTCGACCTTACGACTGAGAATGGGCCGCAGCCCAACGAGCAGTGAAACCCAAGATAACGGCGTATCGCCAAATCCGGGAACCATCACGAGTCGCCGCGGAGTTTTTCCCGACGGAACTTTACGGAGCGACCAGCGGAGGAGGCCGAGCCGACTCTCGCCGAAGCGCCGGACGTCGAATTTAAAACCGATGCGCTTAAAGATTCCGAGCGCGGCGAGGTGCGAATAAAGAATGAGGGGTTTCGGGCCGAGAATTCTTTTCATTTCGTTCCCAGCTTATCCTATTCTCGGCCCCATGAGCTTAGGAATGAAACTCCGCCGCAGTTTAATGACGCTCCTGGTCCTACTTTTAGGCCTCTTCCCCTCTCTATTGCTTTTTATCTGGGTGGAACGGAACGCGGCGCTGCCCTGGATCGGGTCGTTCCTCATGTCCCACGGTGCCGGCCTACCGTGGATTTTCGTCGATGGCGGGATGCCGTGGAGCATCCTCGTAAATTTAGGCC
>JANXTV010000423.1 GCA_025352185.1 Oligoflexia bacterium | reverse complement strand
GTTTAGCGAAAAGAGTCCCGTTCATATCGTCTATCCGGCACTCGAGTTCACGCCGCCGAAAGTAGAACGCTTTATTGAATTTCTCCGTAAGGAGTTCACCCTCCCCCGCGATGAACGCGATGATTCGGGCGCCGGAAATTAAAAAAAAACGGGACCGGAATAAATCCGGCCCCGCTCGAGTACCAATCGGCCAACCTCTCTTCCCCGCTTAGAAAAGGGTGGAAAGCCTCATGAACGAAAATGAGAATAGACTTAGCGCGACGCGCTAAATACTGAGAAAAGCCGAACTCGTGTCCACGAGGCGGATCTCGGCTCTGATTTTTTACCTTTAATATTAGTTAGTTAGTTTTAACTTATTCAATAGTTAAAAGACTAACTAACTTTATTAATGGCGAATCCGAATAATTCAAATGAACGTTTGAATTATTCAAGGAAAGGTTTATGCTCTTTTTATGACCCTTCAAGAGAACCCGCCCCCCGCACTCTCGACCAAAGAGAGCCTACTGATCGCGGCGAAAAGAATCTTCGCCCATAAGGGGTTTGATGGCGCCACCGTGAAAGACATCGCGGACGAGGCGGGCGTGAACGTGAGCCTGGTTTCCTACCACTTTAACGGTAAGGAAAATCTCTTCCGCGCGTGCATTCAGGCTTACGGAGAAAATCGTCTCGAGGCGGCGGAGAATTTTCTAAAGTCTCCACAGTCCACGGAAGACTTTCGAGTCCGACTCACCCTTTACCTCGAGGACTACCTCCTGAGCGCCATTCGCGAACAAGACACGATGATGATCATGCACCGCGAATGCATGAGTTCGAATCCCCTCACCGAGGACCTCTTCGAGGGTGTCTTCATGAAGAGTCTTTATAAAATGATCGAGTTTTTTTCGGAAGCCCGTGACCGGAAAATCTTACGCCCCGAAATGGACCCCCACTACCTCGTCATGGTGATCAAAGGCGCACTCATCCACGCTATTCAAATGGACGAAATGCACGAACAAATTTTTAAAACCGGCCTTAAAGATGCCAGCCACCGAGAAAAACTCGTGTCGACCCTCATCGGACTCGTCATGGGAGGAACCCAGAAATGAAATACTGCACTTATCTCACCGATATTCTCACCGTTGCCGCCGTACTTTTCGCGGTGAACTCCCTCGCTGCCGAACCGAGTCCTGCGCTCCGGCTCGAAGACTACCTTTCTCAAGTGAACGCGGAAAACCGAGAAATCAAAGCGGCGGAAACGAGTTCCGAGGGCGCCGGCATGCGCACATCGGAATCGACCCTTATTTATTCGCCAATTCTATCGGCCGAGTACCAGCACTTACATGAAGAAAAGACGAACTCCCTCTTCCCGAGTGCCTATGAGAAATTCGTGAACGATACGTATTCGCTCGGAATTTCCCAACTTACTTCGTTCGGATTGAAAGGAAAGCTATCCTATACTTTAACGGCGTATGACTACACGCAGACCCCGGACCGTCCGAAATTTTACGAGGGACTACCCCGACTCGAACTCTCCCAATCCCTCCTTCGCAACGGATTTGGATCGGAAACGCGGGCGCTTAAGGAACTCACCGAAGCCAGCGCGCTCGCGACCCAATACACGGAGAGCTATAAAGCAAAAGCAATTCGTGCCGAGGCCGAAGGGGCGTACGTAAAGCTTGCGGCCGCTCGCGATCTTCGAAAGAACACGGAAGATTCGGCAAAATTTGCGAAGGAGATTTTGGATTGGAATACTCGAAGAATCCGTCTAAATCTCGGAGAAGATTCGGACCTCCTGCAGGCGCAAGCAAACATGGAAGCGCGGAACCTCCAACTCCAAGCCGCCACGGATGCCGAACGGACGGCGGCCCGGGACTTTAATCGCCTCCGGAACTTAGACGGCGATTCGGTTGCCGAAACTTTACTCCTCCCGTCCGTGAACGGAATCTCTCCGAATCGCGCTCAGTTTCGGGACGATGTCCGCGCTGCCATCGAAGGGACCCGCATCGCCGCTGCCCAGGCGAATCTCGGCAAGGAAAAAAATCGGGCGACCCTCGAAGTGTTCGGCTCCTACGCCTTTAACTCCCGGAACGCCGAATCCAGTCGAGCCGTCTCGCAGTCCTTTAAAAACGATACTCCCACTTCCCTCATCGGCGTACGCTTCGAAGCTCCGATTCTCGTCGGAGCCCAGAGTAAGGCAGTAAACGGCTACGCAAAGGAAGCCGTCGCCGCGGAAACATTGAAGGACCAGAAGCTCTTTAATCAGGAAGTTCAGTGGAAAGAGCTCGTCTTAAGACTCGAAGAAGCGCGGAAGCGATACGAGATTTCGGTGAAGCTTGCCGATATTCAGAAAAGAAAAGCGGAAACCGAACGGGCTCGCCTGAAGCGTGGGCGCACGACGACCTACCAGACGCTCCTCTTCGATACCGACTTTAACCAAGCCGAGGCGAACAAAATTCAATCGCAGAGCGACGTTCTACAAATTTTAGCCCAAATGAAAACTTTCGGAGGCGCTTAATCTAAGCGTTGATTCTATGGATTTAGCAAAACTCTCGATCTCGCGGCCCACTTTCGTCACTTGCATCATTATTCTGATGCTCGCGGTCGGGCTGATCTGTATGAACCGCCTCGGGGTCGATCTTTTCCCCGACGTGAGTTTCCCCGTGGTCTCGGTAAACACGACCTATCCGGGCGCGGGTCCCGAAGAAATTGAAACCCTCGTTTCAAAACCAATCGAGGATGAAGTCGCCAGTATTTCCGGACTGAAGCGGCTCACCTCGACCAACCAAGAAGGCGTCTCGATCGTCGTTGCCGAATTTAACTCCGATACGGACGTAAAATTCGCGGAACAGCAGATTCGTGACCGAGTTAGTGCCGCCCGGAAGAAAATGCCGGACGATGCCGACCTTCCGATTGTCCGCCGAATCGATCCCTCGGATCTTCCGGTGCTCACGCTCTCGTTAAGCGCGGACCTTCCACCGGCTAAACTTTTCGACCTCGCGAATGAAATCATTAAGCCTAAACTGGAGCAGGTCTCCCA
>JANXTV010000422.1 GCA_025352185.1 Oligoflexia bacterium | reverse complement strand
GAAAAGATCAGGGATGCTAAGAGCGAAATCAGGGTGAGGGTGGTTTTCATACGGCTTCCAATTCCCGCAAACTTTATAATAGTCGACTTTATTAGTCAAGAAATTACTACAGATTTGAAATCACACACTTTTTTATGAATTCGCGGCGGATCGCTTTCCATGGGTTCCGCGCGCGGGCCGGAACGCCCGATTCGCCCCGGTACGACGGTTGCACTATTCCGAGTGAACACCCCTCAACTCAAACCGAAGGACCACTATGAATACCGAAACCATCGAAAACGATTTCCGCTCGCCTTACTCTCCCACCGAATCTTCTCCGAAATCGGAGGGTAAACTCACGAAAACGATTGAAAACCAAACGGCAAAAGCTCCGTCGATGACGTGGCTGGGTTTAGCCGTAGGGAGCATGGCAATCTCGGCGGGATTCCAACTCTTTTCCGAAAAGAAAGAACTCGGCGTCTTCGTCTGTCAGTGGGCCCCGTGTTTCCTCCTCATCGGAATCTATAATAAATTAGTAAAAGTTGAAGGCAACGACCGAGAGTCGAAGGACTATACCCTTCAATAAAGGGATCGGACGGCGAGAACTCGGGACGAACGGGGAGTGCTTCCGCGTTCATTCCGAGTTCTCGCCGTTCACTAGCTATTCGCGACTCCCGATTCCTCTGGTAGGCTGAGACCAGAATGCACGACCGCCAGCTCGAACTCTTCCACCTCGGTCCCCCGCTGCAGCTCGCACTGATCCCCTACCGTAATCCCCTCGCCGATCGATTCACCCGCGAATTTTTTTCCGATATTCCCACGGTACCGGGCGTCTACCGCATGCGCGGCGCCGGATCTGAACTCCTCTACGTTGGAAAAGCAAAAAACCTACGCGTCCGAGTGCGGTCCTACGCCCGCGCCGCGCCCGAGAACGCGAGTTCGAAGACACTGCGCCTCCTAGCGAAAATCCACGAAATCGAGTGGGACGAAAAACCCACTGAAACCGCCGCGCTCCTCGCCGAAAATTCCTTACTCCGCGAACACCGCCCACCCTTTAACGTCGCGAACACGCTCTCCCACACGTACGCATTCTTCCACCTGCGTAACGATGCGCAGGGCATCGAGATCCACCACGGAATGTCGCCGAATGAAGCCTACCCGGATATCTACGGCTCCTTCAAAGGGATCGGACTTTCTCTCCGGACTTTCCGGGCCCTCCTCCGTCTCCTCTGGACCGAATCGCGAGATCATCCCGCACTCGCAGAACTCCCCCCGATTCTTTTAAATCGGCGGAGGCTCACCACTTTTTCGGTTCCCTACTCCCCTCACCTAACCGAACTCGAGCGGAGAATAGCGTATCGCCGGCTGAAGCAATTTTTTAACGGAACGGCGTCCACCCTGCTCAACTCTTTCACCCGCCTCGCAAAACGAAAATGCTTAACCCCCTTCGACCGCGCGGTGATCGAGGCAGACCTAGAAACCCTCGAAACGTTTCACTCGAACCAGGCAAAACGGAATTACCGAGTAAAACATAAAACGGGTTTCGCAGATCGTATCATCCCGCAGAACACGCTCGACGACCTTTTTGTCCTCGCTCGTGAGCCCGGCCGGTAATCCCTAGGCAACTTCGGAGGAAGTAGAACCACCGAATCGATCGGTTTCGGGAAAGGAGTCCGCCTCTAAGTAGGAGTCGCGGTCGTAATTCGCTCCGTTAACGGAGGCGAAATTGTCGGAGCCGCTCCCGGCAGATTTTGCGCGAATGAGTTCCCGTACGACGACGATCATCGAGATGATAAATACGCCCCCGAAAAAGGCGCCCACTCCGAACGAGACTGGATCCTCTTTCGCTTCCTTCTTTATCCGCAAAAACGACGCTTCCGCTTTCTCCGAGAGGTGGGCCCCGGTGTCGCGCGCCTTTAATGCGAAGTCATGGACGGCTTCGAAAGGTCTTTTCACCTTTTCGACGACTTCCTTTGCGCGCTCCACCTTTTCGTCGACGATTTCTTCGAGGTGACCGACGGCCTGGGTAAATCGTTCGGTCTTTGCGGCTACGGAATCTTCCGCGACCTTTAGCTCGTTAATCTCATTTAAATTCTCGCTCATGCGACGCTCCGTTTCGAAGCTTCGATCGTGTGATCGACGCTGGTTTTCGTTTTAGGCAGATCTACCTTTTCTTTTAACTGCTGATAACTCCGGTAGGCTAACGTGCCCCCGATACCGGCGGTAAGAACCGCCACGAGTAGTGAACTTAGCCAGTACTGGCCGTTCATGAGTTCACCCCCACCGATAATGAGGAAGGCGAGGAACGGAAGAATACTCATTCCCAGGAGGAAGGAGAAACTGATCGTTTCGGCAAGATGCCGGGTGAGCTGCTTCGCCGCATCCTTCACCTCAGCTTTTACGAGATCGACTTCGCCGAGAACGAGATCCTTTGCACTCGCCCCCACCTCCGTCAGAACTGATTTCAGTGAATCTTTTTCAGAAGTAATCATGAGTGTACCTTTCTACCTTTCGTATTCAGAGTGTTTTTAGGCGACCCCGGGTCGAGTGCCGGGATTCGTTTTTCTTTTCGCGCGCCAATTTATTTAGGGTGGCCCCCATTTTTTTCGAGACCGAGGCCTTCCTTGCTTTTTTCGGCGAAGTTTTTAAACCAGCCTGCGTCTTCTTCAGTGCGGAAACCGCCCGCTTCGGAACCGAAGTGAGTTTTTTTACGACCGCCCGAGCTTTCTCTACCGATGGGGTCGGGGACGTCCGACTCGAGGCGGAGGGCTTTCGCTTTCCCCGCATGGTGAGCAGAACCGCGCCCACCCCCACGGCTAGTATCGCCGGCACGGCTTTTTTCCAGTGCTTCTTCATAGCCTTTTTGGCTCCCGAATCGCCGACGGCGGGGCGAGCAGCCGCTTTCGTTTGCTTATCGAGGGCGCCCTCATGCATTCCACCCGTTTTCCCAATCACCTCGGCGAGCGGTACGCGGAGACTCTCGTTAGTGGGCACACCGTTAATCGGTGACACCGCATGCAAGGAGGAGGAGGTCATTTTATTTTTCGACATATTTTTCCTTCGTATTGATTCGGTGGTTAAACTTTTCTGCCATTTAAGTAATTCGAGTGAATCATTCGCAAGAAGAGTGCCGTACGCGACTGTCTCTTTTCGCCCCTAGGCCTGGTACGAGCTTTGCTCTTTACGAAGTAAGTCCATTTCACCCCTAGCGAAAGGCAGACCCATGAAGATCTATGACGCATTAAAGAAGGACCACCTGGAAGTTAAAGCTCTCCTCTCCCGACTCCTCACGCTCTCCGAGGATGATTCGAAATCGCGGAACGAACTCGTGACAGAAATTCGGGACGCGCTCATCCCCCACTCGCGCGCGGAAGAAGCCGTTTTCTATAACGCCTTACGCTCCGTGAATCAGGAAAAGAAAGAAGTCTGGCATGGATACGCCGAGCACGCCGCGGCCGAAGGACTTCTGCGTACCCTGCAAGTTACGGGAAAGGTCGGCGCGGGATGGAAGTCGACCGCCGAATCCCTGAAGAAGGCGCTCGAACACCATATTCAGGAGGAAGAGACGACTCTTTTCGCTGCGGCTCGGAACGTGTTTTCTGACGATGAAGCCGAACAGATTGGAGTCGCCTTCGAAGCATTAAAACCGAAAATTAAGGAAGAATCGATCATCGGTACGACCTTCGACATGATCCAAAATCTCATGCCGCCCCGATTTTCGAAAAACCTCTCGAGTTTGGAACTTCGAAAATCGCTCTAACACATTCGAATTCTCACTTCCGATTCTAGGCGGCGGGCCCGGCGAGTTCGCCGCCCAGAATCGAAGTCGGCCCGCCTTACCCCGTTCCACCCCGGTATAAGAATTGCTTCGTTCATTCCGATATTAGAAATCACCCCGGAGATCACCATGCTCGCGACTGTCTATAAGCGCCCGTATAAAGTTCGCATCGAAGAAAAGCCGATGCCTCGAATTGAACATCCCAACGATGCAATCGTGAAAGTCACCCGCGCGGCGATTTGCGGGTCCGACGTCCATATTTTTCACGGGCTCCTCCCGGACACTCGCGTCGGATGCACCTTTGGTCACGAATTCACCGGCATTATCGAAGAAGTCGGAGCCACCGTCACGAACGTTAAGGTCGGCGATCGCGTGCTCGTTCCGTTTAATATTTCTTGTGGTTCCTGCTTCTTCTGTAAACAGGGACTATTCGGTAACTGCCATAATACGAATGCCGGCTCGACCATGGGTACTGGAATTTATGGTTACTCACACACGTGCGGCGGATACGACGGTGGCCAAGCGGAATACGTACGCGTTCCGTTCGCCGACGTGGGACCAATGATCATTCCCGAGGGGATGGATGAGGAAAATGCACTTTTACTTACGGATATCACGCCGACCGGTTACCAAGCCGCGGAAATGGGCGAGATTAAAAATGGCGACACGGTCGTGGTCTTCGGAGCGGGCCCGGTCGGGCTAATCGCTGCGCGCTGCGCGTGGCTCTTCGGTGCCCACCGCGTGATCGTCGTGGATCACATCGACTACCGTCTTGAAGCCGCGAAAAAATTCGCTTTCGCCGAAACGGTAAATTTCACCCAGGTGAACGACATTATTCAGCACTTAAAGCAAATGACCGACTGGCTCGGCGCTGACGTCTGTATCGACGCCGTCGGATGTGAAGCAAAAGGAAATAAATTCGACTTCATCACGGGTAAACTCATGCTCCAGGCCGGGTCTGCGACCGCGTTTGAATGGGCGGTAAACTCTGTCCGTAAAAACGGGCACGTTTCGATCGTTGGCGTTTACGGCCCTCCCGGTAACCTGACGCCGCTGGGAAGTATTATTAATAAAGGAATTACGATCCGCGCAAACCAAGCAAACGTGAAGCGTTACCTTCCCCGACTTTGCGAACACGTCCTCGCGGGAACTCTGAATCCTAAGGAGCTTATTACTCACCGACTTCCCCTCGAAGAAGTGGCCGAGGGATACCATATGTTCGCGAATAAGCTCGATAACTGCATCAAGACGATCCTCATCCCTCCGCGGGCCAGCTCGCAGCTGACTACCGGTTCGGTGGGCACGTTCCTTCACTAATTACGTCACCCCATTCCGAGGAAATGAATATGGACCAAACTAAAATATCCGAGCTCGCTAAAGAACGTCATCCTGCACCTTCCGAAAGATCACTCATTCCGGGATGGGGTATCGATGCCGCGCCCGAGCGCCGAGTCGGCTCCCCGAAAGACGGTCACTTCACTCCCGCCGAAAACGGAGCGAAGTGGGAGACACCCGAGCAGCAGGAAACCGACGTAACGATTTTCGTTTCGACTGAACGCCCGGGAATCACCCCGGTCTTCGGAACGATGCAACCTCCGCGGGGCCTCAGCGGCGCGATCCGCGCGTCGGCGTATAGATACGGCGAAGGAAAACGCCGCCGTTGGCTCATGCTCATGGCTGCGGACCGGGTAGACGTCGTCGAAAGTGCGGTGACGGATTTATTTCTTCATCCCGCCGGGGCCGAAGGAAAGCCCCGAAAAATCCGCCGCAATTCTGTCTTGGTCGTCGCGGCCGGCCTCGGGGTTTTAGGATACTTCCTCGCCGCGAACTACCGCAACCGTCTGAGCGAAACGGATTAGCAACTGCCCTGACCCCTGACCTCTCTCCACTAACCACCCTCGAAAGGACCTCTCATGTCTAACCAAAAAAATACCTCTTCCCCGTCTTCATCTCGATCCACCTCTGGTTCCACGGAAGGCGGCAGCGAAACGTCCGCCATGACCACCCCGAACCGAGGAGGCGCAATGCAGTCCGGCGGGTTCGACGGAGACTCCATCTTCGATCAGTTTACGTCGTTTATGAAATCAAACTGGCGCCCGCTCTTAATGGAAATGGTCGCGGCGGGAGTTACGGCGTATATGACCCACGCTTCGCCGTCTTCGAAGTCGAGTAAAGCACCGAATTAATTTTCGGAAAACACTTAAGGGGGAGG
>JANXTV010000403.1 GCA_025352185.1 Oligoflexia bacterium | reverse complement strand
CGACGTGTCTTGGAACGAGCCCTCCAAAGCCCGGCCGCGAACCTACCGGCCGCTCGAAGTAGCCGGACGGGACATCTACGTCCGGGAAGGATGCTACCTTTGTCACTCCCAGATGATTCGCCAGCTTCCGTTCGATGTCCTTCGCTACGGCGAAGCCTCGAAGGCAGAGGAATCCATGTGGGACCATCCGTTCCAGTGGGGATCGAAGCGCACCGGGCCCGATCTCGCCCGAGTCGGATCTAAATATCCCGACTTCTGGCACTACCGGCACATGTTCCAGCCGCGTGACGTAGTTTCGCAGTCGATCATGCCGCCGTATCCGTGGCTCTTTCGGCAGAAAATCGATTTTAACGAGCTTTCCGTTAAGCTCCGGGCCCTTCGCCGAGTTGGCGTTCCTTACTCCGATTTAGAGATTGCGAATGCGGGGAGCGATGCCCAGGCCCACGCCACCGAGATTTCTCGGGGACTTGCGCTCCAGGGTGCGCCGGTAGGAGCGGAGGACCGTGAGATTCTCGCCCTCATTGCTTATCTCCAGGCGATGGGAAAAATGATGCCGACCGCGGCAAAAGTGGGAGGTCTTTAAAATGGGCGCGATGTTAAAAGATTCGATTGTACGCGCGGACATCGGCGGAATCGCAAGTGCGGTCCTCGTCGTCGTCGCGGTGCTCTTTCTCGCAATCGCGGGATGGGCGATCCGCGCCGATGCGGCCGGGCACTTTAAAGTAGCAAGTCAACTGCCCCTCGAGGGTGACGAAATTCGAGAGGAGTTCGGTCGTGATTGATAAAAAATATTCCGGAAAAGTAAAACCCGACGACATCGTTCACGAAATCGACGGCATCGTAGAACTTAACCATCCCGCTCCGGTTTGGTGGCAGACAATTTACTATATCTCGATCGTGTGGGCGATCGCCTACGCGAGTTTCTACCTCACGGGAAACGGACGGTCGATCCGAGAAAGTCTCGTCGCCGACCTTGCCCAGCTTGAAAACGGAAAAACCGTCGCGGTGATCTCTCCCGAAGTTGAAAGAGAAGAGCTTCGGAAGGTCTACCGTAGTCCCGAAGGGCTTGCTTCCGGGCGGGCAATCTTTACGAAAAACTGCGCGACCTGCCACGCGCCCGATGGGGGCGGTGGAATCGGACCGAATCTAACCGACGTGAGCTGGATTCATGGAGACGGATCGATCGATTCGATTCTGAAGGTCGTGCGCGAGGGAGTCGCGGAAAAAGGAATGCCGCCGTGGGGTCCGATTTTAAAGCGTGAGGAGACGCTCTCGGTCGTGGCATTCGTTCGTTCTCTACGCGGGAATGCACCCGGAAAACCGAAGGTCGCCCAGGGAACCGTCATCACTTATAGCGAGGAACTCTAGGCGTGGGGATCGACCACCGGACTCGGTCCCTCGACGAAGAGGGCCGCCGAAAAGCGATCCATCCGGTCGAAGTGAAAGGGAAGTGGCAGTCCCGCCGCCAGCCCGTGCAGTTCATTTTAATTTTCTTTTTTCTCGCCATCCCCTGGATATCGGTCGGCGGTCGTCCACTCCTTCGACTGAATATTTTCGAGCGGAAATTCTCGGTATTCGGAGTACTTTTTCAGTCGCACGACGTACCGCTCCTTTTCCTATTCGTCATCGGATTTGCGCTTGTTTTCGCTCTCGCGACCTCTCTATTCGGTCGAGTCTGGTGCGGGTGGGCCTGTCCGCAGACCGTATTCATCGAGGCCGTCTTTCGTCGAATCGAACGATGGATCGAGGGGAGCGCGTTTGAGCGGAAACGGAATGCGGACCTTCCGCTTTCCGAGCGGCTCCCTCGTCTCGTCTTAAAGTGGGTCGCGTACCTAGGCGTGTCGCTCGTGATTACTCACTCATTCCTAGCACTTTTCGTCGGTCCGGAGGCACTCCGGGCGATGGTACTCGCGGGTCCCATCGAATCGCCGCAGGCGTTTACGTTTATTCTGATTTCGACCTCCGTGATCCTATTCGATTTCGGATGGTTCCGTGAACAGTTCTGTATCGTGATGTGCCCGTACGGGCGAATCCAGTCGATATTTCAGGATACGAATACCTTTACGGTCGCCTACGACGCGAGACGCGGGGAGCCTCGCGGCGCACTACGAAAGCTTACGAAGGAATCTCCGCGGGGTGACTGCGTCGACTGTACTCGGTGCGTTCAGGTTTGTCCGACCGGGATCGACATTCGGAACGGTTCGTCGCAGCTCGAGTGTATCGCTTGCACCGGATGTGTCGACGCTTGCGATGACGTGATGAAGAGAATCGGAAAGCCAGTCGGACTTATCCGGTACGCGCCATCGAATGGCTCGTCTCGGTTTCACGTCGGGATGCGTAGTTATGCTTACGCCCTAGCCTTAGCGCTCGTAGGCGTGGCGGTCGTCGCGGTCGGAGAGAAACGAACTATCGCGATGGTCGAGGTGTTTAAAGCGCCGGGAGATCCGTATTCCGTTTCGGAGGAGGCGGCGGGCCTCGTCTACGGAAACGTTTTCGTCGCAGAAATCTCGGGGCAGCGAGTGGGTCGAAATACCGTCGAATTTTCACTCCGGGGTGAACCCGGGGACCAACTCGTCATGCCGAATAATCCGATCTCGGCGCCGGAGGGCGTGATTTTGCGGCAACCCTTCACCGTTCGTTTCGCGGCGGGTTCTTTACGCGAAGGACGGCGAGAAATTACGTTAAGGACAACGGTCCGCGCGGAATCCAGTGGCCCCGGAAATCCGGGCTCAGAAGTGAAAGAGAAACGGCTGGTGCTCATTGGACCTTTCTAAAGTCACTCTTCTTGGATCGGCTCTCGGAGTTGCGTTACTCGGGAGCGGGCACTGCTTCGGAATGTGCGGCGGTATCGCGGCCCTAGTCGGATTTCGGCGTGCCCCGGAATACCAGATCGCGCGCGGCGCGGGGTATGCTCTCATCGGCGGTATCGCGGGCGCGAGCGGAGAAGGACTCTTTCGCCTATTCACCGATCGGCCTGAATGGACTTTAGGTTTACTCTTCGCGTTTCTTATTGCGATTTTATTCCAGTCGATTCGAATCTGGAACGGAACGGCGGACACCGGGTGGTCCGTTCAGGTTCCGCGCGCGATACTCGGACGCCTCGGACGACGATGGCCGAACACGGTCGCTCGTTCCGGTGGACCGATGGGTTACGGGTTTTTAAGTGCGTTCGTTCCCTGTGGCTGGTTCGCTTATTTCGGGTGGATTGCGGCGTCGACCGGATCGGCCGCGATGGGCGCGCTTGTATTCACGATGCTCTGGCTCGGGAGCCTTCCGGCACTTTTGACGGCCGCCGCGACGTGGAGTGCGGTTCGACGCCGTTATCCGGGTAGTACCTTTCGCCGCGCTTCGGCCATTATCCTGCTCGTCGCGAGTATCCTATCATTCATTCCGCGCTTCGCGGCCTTCGAGCGCTCCGCACGGGCGGACTCTCGGTCGACCTTCTGCGGAGAACCGTTACGGATTAAGGATCGCGACGAAAAATAGTTTCGTCCGCGGTCGGAAGGTAGCCAAGGTCGTCCAGCGCCTTTAAATTTTTCGTGAATTGGTGGGAACCGCTGAGTCGGATCGATTCAGATTTCGCGGATCCATAGGTGTAAGGAAGGTTCGGGGTGAGGACTTTAACGAGTTTCATCGCGTCGTCGTTGTGAGTGCAAATAATCGTGTCTTCATCGACGGTGCAGAACTCACCGGGCGTCCGGTTGGTCCCGGTCTTTTTCGCCATTGAGTTTCCGATGAGCGTATAACCTAGGGAATCCATCGTCTTCGCGGCCCGGGCGATATCCGCGTCCGGGAGCGTGAACGAGTTTCCGGAAAAAGGGTAGTTATAGACGACTGCCGCGATAGCGGCGGTATCTTTCACGTCAGAGCACTCGAGGTAACGAGTCGTCCCGTACCGCCCCGTAGCACCGTACTCGACATCGATTTTCTTCCACCGGCAGAATTCCGCAGCGGAAGCGGAAAAGGATGTCAGAGCCAGGAGGAGGGCGGCGATAGGGGTTACATATTTCATGGCGAGCTCCGGGTTAAAGTTAATGTTTTCGAGAATCAATTCAGCTTATCGAGATCCCAAAGTTTTAGAGTGGCCATTTCGACAGTGTTTAATTTAATGATGCCTTCGCGCGTACTCATGCTGATAGGAGTTCCCTCTACGCAGGCGAGAAGGTGGACTCCGTCATAACCTTTGCTCCACGCCGATGCCTCATTCGTATACGAGTTCATCGCCGCGAGTCTTTTCGCGACCAGGGAATAGAAAGAAGGGTCAACAATTCGGATCGAATGGAATTCTTTCTGGGCTTCGATCCCCGAATTAAGTTTCGCGATGTCCACTTTCACATCTTTTGAATAAGTGAGTCCAATTTCATTACTATCGCGGTCCCGGTAGTCGACCATTCCACAGACGGTTACATCGCTCGCGAATGCGGAAAAGCTAGAGAATAAGAGCGTCAGTAAAAGGGCCTTTTTCATATCGAACTTCCTTAGTGAGCGGCAGGTGCCAGACCTAGCCCTTCAAAGCACGTCTTATACCAACCCCAGATCGTTATTATTTGACCCCCGCGGCCACGGGACTGTCTATTTTCTGTTCATGTGAATAGCGTTCCGTAAAGTTTCGTTCGAATTTTAGGGCCGCTTCTCGTGTTCATCTAGACTCGCGTAAGCCCGTTTCAGTTTCGCGCGAAACCAAGTGCGGAGCTCGTTTTCGTGGGTTTGGGCGTGCCAGACCATTCGCATATTCATCGTTCCCGTCTCGACCGGCGGTTCCCATATTTTTAGCGGAAAGAACTCGGCGTATTTGCGAATGAGCGGCCTCGGTGCGGTGAGGAGCAGATCCGTTTCCTGAAGGATCCACGCCAAACTCGTAAAACTATATGTACCGTAGAGAATCTCCCTCCTTTGCGTTTTTTTCCCGACTTTTCGGATGACGTCGTCCCGAAAGTCCCCTTGGAGAGTAATGAGGGCGTGACGTGCCTCGAAGTACTCGTCGGCGGTGAGGGTAGCGCCATACTTCGAATTCGACTTCGCCGCGGCGACGGCGAAAGGGTAAGTGTGGAGTTTTGTTTGGTAGAATCCTTCCGGGAGATTCTCGTAAAATCCCGCCACGGCGAGATCGACCGTGCCGTCCTCCAGGTCTCTTTTCGGTAGTTCGCCGCGGGTGGGTCGAACCGAGAGTTGGAGGTGAGGGGCTTCCTTACGGAGTTCGGCGTGAAGTTTCGGCATAATGACGACCTCAAAAAAATCGTTGGTCGATAGAGTAAGCCGACCTCGCGCCGTCTTCGGATCGAATCGAGCCGGGGGAGCAATGAGTGCCTGGGCTCTTCGGATTAGATCCTCGAGGTCAACGCGGATTTCTCGCGCTCGTTCGGTGGGTTTTACCCCGCGGGCGACCCGTACGAAGAGGGGGTCCCGAAAGTGTTCCCGGAGCCGGGCTAGCGCGTGGCTGACCGCCGACTGGGTGAGGCCGAGTTCATTCGCGGCATGGGAGACGTTTTGGTGCCGGTATAAGGCATCCGCGACCACGAGTAAGTTCAGGTCGACGTTCCTAATATTAATTATATGCATATCTTGTATGAATTCTATGAACTGCACAAATACATAGCTCGTGGCTATAAACGGCCCATCTGAACTTAACCCTACGAAAGGTCCCCTTATGAAAACGCAAATCCTCACCTCCCTCATCTCCTCCCTCTTGCTAAACCTCGTTCCCGCTTTCGCGGGAGCCTCGTTCGAGCTCACGAGTAACCTGAAGCCCGGCCAGTCCATTCCGGCGGAATATTACGCGGGGGCCTTCGGGTGCTCGGCGAAGAGTTTATCGCCGGCCCTCGTTTGGAAAAACGTTCCCGCGGGTACCAAGTCCTTCGCGATTACTCTTTATGACCAGGACGCCCCGACCGGTTCCGGGTTCTGGCATTACGTCGCCTACGATATCCCGGCCGATACGACCCAGGTGGAAATCGGTGACCTCACGCGGGCAAACCTTCCGCCGGGATCAGTAGAATCCATCACCGATGCGGGTACTCCAGGGTATTTCGGTCCGTGCCCACCCGTCGGAAGAAAGCACACTTACCATTATACCATCCACGCACTAAAGGTTGCGAAACTCGGGGTAGCGCCGACGGCGACGCCGGCCTACGTCGGTTTTAATCTCTGGATGAATTCGCTAGGTAAGGCCTCATTCACGGTAACGGCGGGCCCTCGGAAATAAAGAGACGTATAAAAATAAAAACGGGACGACAGCTTTCGCTGACGTCCCGTTTTTATTTTTACCGCGCGAAACCTTGATCGGATAGCTATTCGGCGCCCGCTACTCCGGGTAGTCTTCTGTGTACTAAGTTCTGGTTGGACCCACCCTATTTTACGTCAGTGCAGGCGACCCGGTAATTCACCAGCGAAGAATCGATTCCCGGAGCCGTGACCGTCGCCGTAAGTGCTTCCGAGTCGAGGATAACTTTTCCCGGACCAAAAATCTTTTTAAAGGGCTCTAGACTCTTGAATTCGGTCACGTGACTAAATGAATATGCGGCAAACGAGTCGTAATTTCCGCCGGCGTACGATTTACCCTGGAAATTGATAATCCAAATATAACGCGAGCTCGATTCTTCCTTTTGCCAAACTTGAAAAGAGAGGTCGGAATCGCCACAAAGATAGATTTTTTTGTAATCGGAGCCGCTCCCACCTCCCGCCACTGCGGAAAGGGAAATAGCGGTTAGGCTGGCGAATGAAATCGCGGAAAATAAACACTTAATAAACATGATGGACTCCTTTAGTCTCGCTTTACCGGCATGATATATACCGTACCTGTCGGTATTAGCACCCGCAACGGCAGGGGGCGCGCGATAAGATATGACAAATAGTGCGAATTTCGTCAAAAACGGGAGCGAATCATAATCATGGCGAAACGTGCCCCTAATAAGCAGCAGATCTACCGAGATGTCCTCTCCGCGGCGATCCAACTCGACCTCCAGCTCGGATATTTAAAATGGACGGTATCCCGTCTCGCACGCGTCAGTGGCGTTTCGAGAACTCTAATCTATTATTACTTCGGTAAATCGAAAGTTTCGATTCTCATGGAAGCGACGAAGCTTTTCGGTGAGGAGTTAGCCGGAATCGCCGATCCGGCGAAGCCGAGCCTCTGGGCTTCGGGCGAAATGGTTTTTGCCTTTATGGAATCGCGTAAATTATTACGGCGAATACCGGGAATCACGGCGTGGTATTTCCTTCAGCGTGAAAAGGAAACGGAAGTCGGACGGGCGATCCGAAAGATCGAGGCGGCCCATCTCGTAAAAATTTCGCGATTCTTTCCCGGATCAAGCGAAGAAA
>JANXTV010000391.1 GCA_025352185.1 Oligoflexia bacterium | reverse complement strand
TCCTCGGCGCGGGTGAGGCCTTCCGTCCCGACTCCGCGTCCTTCCATATCTGAAGACGATAATTCACGTGCAATCACCATCCACCGATTCACCGGATTCGTATCTTCGTCCGTCATGATCGGTCCGGAAACGCGGGGATTCCAGTCGGCGATGAAGACGTTGGTTTCGCGGGGCTTTCGCGCGTTTCGATTCGAGGAAAAGGCGAGATACTTTCCGTCGGGAGAGAACATCGGAAAACTATCGAACGAATTCGAATACGTAATCTGTTCAAGCTCGGTGCCGTTCGTTCGTATCATGTAGATATCGAAAGCGCGCCCGCCGGGCTTCTGGAAGTTCGATGCGAAAAGAATGTGGTCTCCATCGGGAGTGAAGAACGGAGCGAACGTGGCGGCCCCGAGTTTCGTTACCTGGCGGGCTTCGGTCCCGTCGGCATTCGCCGTGTAAATCTCGAGCTCCGTCGGTTTCACGAGGTGGTCGGCAAGCAACTTCTGATATTCGTCCGCTTCTTTTCCGGGACGCGGGCGGGAAGCGCGCCAAACGATTTTCTTACAATCTTTCGAGAAGAAGGCACCGCCGTCGTAGCCGAGGGTATTCGTCACTTGTTTAATTCCGGTGACCATTCCACTGCCGTCGAGCTTTCCGACGTAGAGATCGAGGTCGCCGTTTCTATCGGAAGTGAAAATGACCTTTCCGTCCTTACATGTCACCATCTCGGCGTTATACGCGGAAGGCCCGCCTGGCTCGATCGGCAGGACGTCGCGTCCGTCGGGGCGCGCGCGGTAAAATTGGTAGGTCGGATAAATGGGCCAAACGTAGCCCTTCGATTTATCCGGATCGGCGGGACACGCTTTCGAAGCGGCCTGAGTGCCGGCGAATAAAACGAAGTCGTTGCTTGGATAATAAAAGGAGCAGGTCGTGCGTCCGTTTCCGGTGGAGATGCGGTTTTGAAGTTTTCCGTCACTACTGATGCGAAAGATCTGATCACATTTCGCGTCGTCGCCCGAATGTTGGTAAGTGAGCCAGCGTCCGTCGTAAGACCAATACGCTTCCGCGTTGGTACCGCCGAAGGTGAGCTGCCGGAGATTTGAAATTCGAGTTTCGTTCGAAAAGGAGAGCGTCGGATCACCCGCCGAAATCACTCCGCGCGAGGTGGCCGCGCATCCTCCCGCGAAAAGAGAAAGAGCTGCCCAGAAAACCGAAGTCCCCACCACCGATATATTTAAGCGCATGGGAGGAGGCTAGCGCGGGACGGGCTCGAATTCCAGAAACCGGTCGAGTTATTCCGCGTCGAGAATCGGATCTTTTTCGGCTTCGGCGGCCGGGGCCGCCGCCGACTCGCGCGACGGAACGGTGGTTCCCGATTCATCCATGCGCTCGACGGGGCGAAAGAGACCACTGGAATCTTGGCGGAGAGTGACGGAACGCTTCACGTTCGAAAGTGCAACGTACTCTTGTTCAAGTTCCTCGGTCGTCATCGCCCGGTAATCGTAGGCTCGTCCCGACACCTCGAAAAGGCGTTGGCAGAGGTTCATCCGTTTCATGATCTGCGCGCGCTTTTCGGCGGGAACTTGGACGTACCGGGAAAGCGGTGCAGCGGGTGCGGAAGAGACGAAGCGCGGAGCTTCCGAGCCGAGGTCGGTGGCCGGAGCCGTTTTCGGAGCGACCTGCGCCGATGCCTGGGACTGGGAGACGACGACGGTATCGAGGACGACCTTCCGTTTTGGCTCCATGCGCGGCGCCGGTGGGGCGAGGATTTCACCGTCTTCCATCGCGGGGTAAGTTTCGACCGTTACGCGAGTCGAAGCGTGATTTTTTCTCGATGATTTCTTCGGGACCGGAGCCGCGAGAGCGCCCGGAAGGGCGACCATTAAGGTGAAGGCAAAAAGCGCCCAAGTGATTGGAGAGAAAAGCATAAATACCCCCTAGGAACCCGGTTGAGCGGACCTCCCCCCGGAGATCCTTGCTGCATTACGTCAGAGCTGGAGTACCGCTCTCTACGCGTAGTGTCAACCCCGGCAAGGGGTCGAATATGCGACCGCTTTCATTGATCCTGCGCCGCATAAATTATCGGATTATCTAGGGTTTTCGGGTTTTATTCCGGGTTTCAGTTTGACAGTCGGCGGGACGGAACCATTATACCCACGTAACCAATACTGAGGAGGTATCTAATGCAAGTTCGTCCACTGCACGACCGCGTGCTGGTAAAGCGTCTGAATGAAGAAGAGAAAACCAAGGGTGGGATTTATATCCCGGACACCGCAAAAGAGAAGCCTGCACAAGGTGAAATCATTGCCGTCGGCCAAGGCCGCGTCGGTGACGACGGAAAAGTTCGTCCCCTCGATGTGAAAAAAGGCGACAAAGTTTTATTCGGAAAATACGCCGGCACCGAAATTAAGATCGAAGGCGATGAATTCCTCATGATGCGCGAAGAAGATATTCTCGGCGTCATCGCTAACTAAATTTAACCCGTTTTAAAAAACGAAAAAACCTAGGAGAAATCCATGTCCGCAAAAGAACTCCGTTTCTCGCAAGACGCTCGCTCCGCCATTCTGAATGGCGTGAACGTACTTGCCGATGCCGTAAAAGTAACCCTCGGTCCTAAAGGCCGTAACGTCGTGATCGAAAAATCTTTCGGCGCACCGAACGTCACGAAAGATGGCGTCACCGTCGCTAAAGAAATCGAACTTTCCGATAAGTTCGAAAACATGGGCGCGCAGATGGTTAAAGAAGTCGCTTCGAAGACGAACGACGACGCCGGCGATGGCACCACGACCGCTACCGTTCTCGCTCAGGCGATCTACCGCGAAGGCGCTAAAATCGTCGCGGCCGGATTAAATCCGATGCCCGTAAAACGCGGAATCGATATGGCCGTAACCGCCATCGTGAACGAGCTGAAGAAAATCTCGAAGCCGATTAAGGACCAAAAAGAAGTGGCCCAAGTCGGATCCATCTCGGCGAACAACGACGCTGAAATCGGCAAACTCATCGCTGAAGCGATGGAAAAAGTCGGCAAAGAAGGCGTGATCACGGTTGAAGAATCGAAGACGGCCGAAACCACCCTCGACGTCGTCGAAGGAATGCAGTTCGACCGCGGATACGCTTCCCCGTACTTCGTAACGAACCCAGAGCGCATGGAAACTGTGCTCGATAACCCTTATATCCTTCTCTTTGATAAGAAGGTTTCGTCGATGAAGGACCTCCTTCCGGTTCTTGAAAAAGTAGTCCAGAAATCGAAGCCCCTCATGATCATCGCGGAAGATATCGAAGGCGAAGCGCTCGCGACCCTCGTCGTGAATAAACTTCGCGGAACGATCCAAGTCGCGGCCGTTAAGGCTCCTGGCTTCGGCGATCGCCGTAAGGAAATGATGGAAGACATCGCTACCCTCACCGGTGGTAAAGTGATTTCCGAAGACCTCGGGCATAAGCTC
>JANXTV010000380.1 GCA_025352185.1 Oligoflexia bacterium | reverse complement strand
TGGGAGATCGCCGTCATCGGCAAAAGCCCCATAAATAAAGCGGTCAGAAAACTCGGGTTCGCTTTTTCGAAGTCGAATAGAATCGACACCGCGAGCAAGATAATCCCGAAGTAAAAGCTCTTTTCATAGGTAACTGCATCGCGCTTCTGAATTTGCGTGAGGAGAAAAGTACCGTACGTTTCTAAAATTCGTTTCATCTAAGGTTTTCCGATCCTTCCGAATAGTATCACCACCGCCAGACGCTATGCCACGGTAGAACGTCTTTTCCGCGTAACGATTCGTCGAGAAAAACGAAGAGATCGAAGTTATCCTTCGGAACCATGTAGACACCGTCGGGAGAATCTTTATCGTTCTCATTCTCAATCCACCAACGGTCCTTCGCTCGCACGAAAGATCCGCGTGGATTCACCCAAGCGGAGGTGACCCCTTGGCCGTGGAGGGCAACATCGAGCGAGTCGGCCGAAGTCGGAGTAAGAAAGTCGCCTTGCACTCCGGTCACCCGGTATCCCGTAAGGCCGATATTCCGGATCCGGAGCGGCGTTTTTTCCTCGAGAAAAGAGAGTCCCGAGCGAAACGCGCCCACTCCCGTTTTCCACCAGTCACTCGTCGAACGCATTCGCGATGTGTGCGAAGTATGCGCAATCAACACCGCCGGTTTTTTACCTTCTTGTTCCCAGATCGAATATTCATTCGCGGCTTGGGCCTGATCCCGTTGATTCCATGCGGGACCGAAGCCTAAATAGACGAAGTTCAATCGGCCCTGATAGGCCGCCGCCGTATTTAGAGACTGAAGAAAAGCATGGAGTGCATAGCGGCGTTTCCGAATAGATTTTCCCGCGAGAGATGACGAGCGACGGATTTCCCGCTCCGTAAATTTCCTAAGTTTCGCGAGCGTTTCGCTACAGGGAATATAGTCGGCGTCTGGAATTTTTTTCTCAACGGCGAGCTTTTTCATCAACTCGGGATAAGTGTCCCAGTTTTTCACCGAGTGCAGCCAGCAGTGCTCGGCCGTAACGGCGAGATCCGACTTTAGACCGAGACCGAGTTCCGCATCGACGCGCTCGAGTTGGGCCTGGTGCTCCCAGGGACGATCCCAAATATCCATCCCCCGAAATGCGACCGGATCGTTGGGGTGAACCCGATTAAAGTCACACATCCACTGCAGGAATGTTCGGTCCTCTTCGATAGGCTGGTAAAGGAGATCGATCGGCATATCCACTGCGAACGCAGACTTTTTCTTCTCCGAGGAGGCGCACGACTTCACCCATTCCGAAAGGCCGGCCGTCCGAATAACGGGATTCTCAAGAAGGATGGTACGAAATCCCCTTTTTTCAACGAGGTAGCGAGTGATCCGGTGCTCCATCTGGATGAAACCCGCCGAGCCGTGAACCGATTCTCCGATCGCAAGGAGATCTGTGTCTTTCGAAAGGGAGTTGAGCACTCGCAGATCACTCGAATCGGAAGCCGGATCGATCGATGGAAATTTTTTCACGCCGTCTCCCGCGAAGGAGGAAAGACTGATTAAACTTAACGCGAGCGTGATCCGGACACTGATGGTTTTCATGAAAAAAACCTATCCCGCACGCCCTCGGTCCTAAAGTGAGGAATTCATTTCCTGGTCTCTCTTAAGAGACTATTTCCCCGAACTCCCAAAACCCTTTGTCCCGCGGTGCGTCTCATCCAGTTCCGCGGCCTCGACGACGGCCGGCGAAAGGCAGGGCAGAATCAACAGCTGCGCGATTCGTTCCCCGCGCGCGAAACGTACTTCCTGGTTCGTGATATTCCGGAGCACGATGTGGATCTCTCCACGGTAGCCCGCGTCGATGACTCCGCCCGAAGTTTTTACGCCCGCTTTCGCCATCGACGAACGATCCGCGACGAGGCCCACGGTTTTTTCGGGGAGCGCGATCGCGATTCCCGTGCGGGCAACGAGGCCCTGGCCGGGGGGAAGCACTCCGTCTTCGAACGCATAGAGGTCTAAACCCGCATCGTCGGCGTGGGCCCTAGTGGGGAGGATCGCGGTCGGCACTACTTTTTTTACGAAAAGGCGTTCGCTGTTTGATTTCATGAAACTCCCCGTTTCGGCCCTGCATTTAAAATGACCCAGCACTATCTTATGCTAAATTCTTACCATGCAGGCCGTACTCCGACCAAAAGCGATTCTCTTCGATCACGACGGCGTTCTCGTCACGAGTGAAGAACTCCATTTTCTCGCATGGCAGCAGCTCCTGAAAAATATGGGACTTCCCTGGAACGAAATCCGCTTCGACGGCCTCGTGGGTCGCCCCGCTCCGGTGATTCTCGAAACGCTTCTCGACCAGTTTCGACCGGGTTGGTCGCGCGCGGATTTCGACGTCGATGCGCTCGCGCTGGAAAAAAATAATTATTACCTAGAGCTCGCGCAGACCCAGCTCGGCCTCTACCCGGGGGTCCGCGAGGGCCTCGAATGGGCAAAACGAGAAGGCATTCCGTGCGGCGTGGTCTCGAATGCGAAGCGCCGGGAATTGAAAGCCTCCCTTTCCCTCTTAAAAATCGAAGAGTTCTTTAAAGTCGTCCTTTCCCGGGATGACGTGGTTAAGCCGAAGCCCGATCCGGGGCCGTTTGAATTCGCGGCGCTTTCGCTCGGGGTGACTCCGGCCGAATGCGTGGCGATCGACGACTCCCCCGTCGGTCTCCAGGGGGCGCTCCTCGCCGGCTGCATTACCGCGAGCGTGACGACGAACTATAAACGGGCGGCTTTAGAATCCCCCATCCCCGGT
>JANXTV010000473.1 GCA_025352185.1 Oligoflexia bacterium | reverse complement strand
TAAACACGCCGGAGGTGGCGAAGCCACTGGACGGTTTACTGCGCCGTAGCCGGAACCGGAATCGAGTTCTCGGGAAGCTTCAGGGCCTCCCTTTCGGCGTGAGTTTTATACGCGGTAAAAACGGCGCCTCCGAAGCTGATGACTACTCCGACGACACAAGCGATGACGATGCCTTGCAGGCGTTTCAGTTCTTGCATGAAAGTTCCATCTCCGAAATAACTCGAAGTTTCAAGCGTTTACGATTCATAGTGGAACGAAACCTAATGGTTTCCTGACACAAAAAGCACCGCGCGGCGTTAGAGTCCCCGTATATGAAAAAGCAATACACCGCCGCCTTCTTCGCCCTCGTCTCTTTACTCGCCGCCGGCATCAGCCAGGCCGCCGTCGTCTCCGTAAATGGAGCCGGCGCGACGTTCCCGTATCCCCTCTACTCGAAGTGGTTCTCCGAATATCGGAAGGTCGATCCATCGGTAGAAATTAATTACCAGTCGATCGGCTCGGGCGGCGGCGTTCGCCAGCTCCTCGAAAATACGATCGACTTCGGCGCCAGCGACGCCCCGATGAGCGACGAGCAGCTTTCGAAAGCGAAGACTCCGATCTACCACTTCCCGACGGTCATGGGCGCCGTCGTGCTTACGTATAATCTTCCGGGCGTAACCGGCGATTTAAAGCTTACGCCCGCGCTCGTCTCGGACCTCTTCCTCGGAAAGATCACCGCATGGAATGACGCGAAGATCGCCGCGATTAATCCGGGGATGAAACTACCGGAAACTCCGGTCATGATCGTTCACCGTTCGGACGGAAGCGGCACGACCGCTGTCTTCACCGATTACCTTTCGAAAGTCAGTGCCGACTGGAAATCTAAAGTCGGAACCGGGACGGCCGTAAATTGGCCGCTCGGCCTCGGCGGAAAAGGGAACGAAGGAGTGACTGGTTTCGTGAAGAATTCACCGGGCGCGCTTGGATACGTCGAACTCCTTTACGCCGAAAATAATAAACTTCAGGTCGCGCAGCTCCAAAACGCGGACGGCGCATTCGTAAAACCCGACGCCGCATCGATCACCGAAGCCGCATCGGGATTTTTAAAAGATATGCCGAAGGATTTCCGAATTTCGATCACGAATGCGAAAGGGAAGAAGTCCTATCCAATCTCGTCTTTCACCTACCTCCTCGTTTATAAAAAAATGGCAGCCGATAAGGCTTCGAAGATTAAAGGATTCATCACCTGGTCGCTTGCCGATGGCCAAAAGATGGCTTCGAGCCTTTTTTACGCTCCGTTGCCGGCGACGCTGGTGACGAAAGTACGCGCGCAGCTAAAAGAGCTAGAGTAGACTTTTCCTATGAGGTCGACCGCTCAGTATGGTGCGAACGCCGGGGATCGGCGTTTTCAGAACGTCTTGCGAGTATTATCTTCGCTCGTCGTGCTCGTGCTCGTCCTCGTGGGACTTTTTCTCGTAAAACTCTCGTGGCCCGCGATACGGGAATACGGAATTTCGTTTTTCTGGAAAACGGAGTGGGATCCGGTCGGGGAACATTTCGGCGCGGGTGCTTTTATCTTCGGAACGATCGTTTCGTCGTTTCTCGCCCTACTCATCTCGGTCCCGCTCAGCGTAGCGGTTGCCCTCTTCTTAACCGAACTGGCCCCGCGCCGGGTCGCGACCGTTGTCGGATTTATGGTAGAGATGCTCGCGGCGATTCCGTCGGTCGTTTACGGTCTCTGGGGGATTTTCTTTCTCGCCCCGCTCCTGCGACTCTACGTTCAGCCATTCCTGGGGAAATATTTCGGATGGGTTTTCCTTTTCCAGGGCCCCCCCTACGGGATCGGAATGCTCGCCGCGAGCGTGATTCTCGCAATCATGGTTACCCCTACGATCACCGCCATTTGCCGCGAAGTCTTCCGCGCGGTTCCGGAAACGCAGCGTGAGGCTGCCCTCGGGCTCGGTTCGACGAAGTGGGAAATGATTCACCTCGCGGTGGTGAAAAGTTCCTGGTCCGGAATTTTCGGCGCGATGATTCTTGGCCTCGGGCGCGCGCTCGGGGAAACGATGGCCGTCACGATGCTGATCGGGAATCGGAACCAAATTTCGGCTTCGCTCTTCGCCCCCGGGCAGACGATGGCGTCGGTCATCGCGAACGAATATGCCGAAGCGGGATCGGCGAACCATCTCGCGGCGCTCGCTTACGTCGGGCTCGCCCTTTTCGTTGTGTCCTTCGTCGTAAACCTGATCGCGAG
>JANXTV010000335.1 GCA_025352185.1 Oligoflexia bacterium | reverse complement strand
CTTTTCAAGGGTCCCATGAGCGCATGGAAGCGCGGCGAGCGTGAGTGCTCTTTAAATTTCCAGGCCCTAATTAATGGGAGGGTAAAAATGGCGTACCCGGTAGGAGTCGAACCTACGACCTTTGGCTCCGGAGGCCAACGCTCTATCCAACTGAGCTACGGGTACGAACTAACGCGAGTGGATAGAAGAGGGATAACACAGCCTTCGGAGAGATAAAAGATGCGGATTAAAGGCGCCGATCGTTCGACTCAGGTTCCCAACGACGGGGTAAGACGATCGATCGGCGCAGCCTCGCCTAAAAACCGCGAGGAACATCACTTTTTAGAGTCACCAAGCATCACCCGAGCATTCGGTATTGGCCACCTTCGGAAGCAGCGGCCTTTTCGCAAAGCTTTTCCAGGCGATCGTGGATGATTTGAAACTTAGTTTGGATCTCTCCGAAAAAGAGGCCGACGGTTTCCAGCTCGTCGCGGCATTCACGCAGGTTCAGGAGGGAACTGAAGTAGTGACGTCCCTCTTCCTCGGGTTTCTTTGCGTGCAGGCTTCGTGTGAAGGATTGGATCATTTGTTCCGCGGAGCGGAGCACCCGGTTTTTCGCCGGAGCCTCAGCGATGTCTGCGAGAAGGCAGAGCTGATGGAAAGAGAGGGCGAATTGATACGTCAGGTAGTTCTTGAACATACGAGTCCTCCTTGAAATCCAAGTAACAGTCTAGAACCGAAGAAAGTACTTCATCAGACTATCGAGATACAGGACCTCATGTCCTGACACTACTTACTTATGCGGGGATTGTGCCAACTTTTTCAATTTACACTATTGAACGGGATAAGGCGCAATTACAGCCACTTCACGCAATGCGCTTCAAATGATGCGGAAGAACGCCGCGGAGCGAACGCGAATTTTTTTCAATCACGATGACGTAAAAAGGTGCAAAATGCCCCCGTAGATTGTCACTGGAGATCGGCTCCCAGCGCGGAAATCCGGGAAAATTCTCCGACTAAAGTTTTTCGCGCGGAGATCGTTCGCCGAAAATTGCGGTTCCGACACGAACGTAGGTTGATCCTTCGGCGATCGCCTCGCGGAAATCGGAAGTCATTCCCATCGAAAGTTCTCTCGCAGTAACGGGCCGGAGATCCTTCTCCAGCTTGGCGAGGCGGCGAAAGGCATCGGAGGCGCCTGCCGTGCTTGCGGGATTAGGAATCGCCATCAAGCCGAGAATTTTCAACCGCGGAAGGAGGCTTACCGTTTCCGCTACTTTTCGCAATTCAGAGATCTGAATGCCCGATTTGCTTTCTTCGGCGTCGAGGTTCACCTCTAAAAAAATAGGAATATCCCGTTCCGAACGCTTCGAGATCTCCGCCGCGAGCTTTACAGAATCAACTCCATGTATGGCGTAAACGACGGGAAGGAGCGCCTTCACTTTATTAGTTTGGAGGTGACCGATGAAGTGCCAGCGAATCTCGCTTAATCCCGCAGCGACCGCGAGAGCCGATTTTTCAGCTAGCTCCTGAACGTAGTTCTCTCCGAAATCCCGCTGACCAGCTAGATAGAGTGTTCGAATGCTTTCGAACGGGTGGGTCTTACTCACGGCGATTAGCCTTACCGCGGAGGGTTCGCGCCCGGCCGTGCGTGCCGCCACTTCGAGTTCGGTCTTTATTTTCTGCCAGCGTGAAGCGAGCGGCGACTCGAAGTCCGTACCGTTCACGGCTTTATCCAATTCGGCGTAATTTTAAATTTTTTCTCGAGGTCGTGCGTGAGTTCCGCCATCGGGAGTCCGACGACATTCGAATACGATCCCCGAATCGATTCGATGAGGCACATCCCAATTCCCTGGGCACCGTAGGCACCCGCCTTATCCATGGGTTCTCCGCTCCCCACGTATTCACGGATTTTACCGGGTGAAAGTTTTCGCATCGTGACGGTCGTCTTTACTACTGAGGGATGCCACCGCGTTATTTTTCCGTCGCGGTATTCGCAGATAACGTAACCCGTGAGCACCGTGTGGGACGCCCCCGAAAGACGCGCGAGCATTTTCACCGCGTCGTCGACACTTACTGGTTTATTCAGAATCTTTTTTCCGTCGGGCGAAACCACGGTCGTATCGGCCGAGATGAGGACGCCACTCGGGGAAATGAGCCGGGCCTTTTCGATTCCGGCGAGGGCCTTTTCGGTCGCGAATCGTTCGACCATTTTCCGGGGGGACTCCCCTTTTGCTTCGATTTCATCGACGTCGGGTCGAATCACTTCAAACGTGAAACCGATATCTTTCATGAGGGAGTGGCGACGGGGAGAGGTGGAAGCGAGAAAGAGTTTCATCGGTCGGCCCGCGGGGTCTTATACGTAGAATTGATTTACGATGTAGCGAAACTGATCCTTAAATTCACGGATATTATCGAGTCGTTCGAAAATTACGCAGACTTCCGTTTTAGAGTTTTTCTCACATAGAAAGAGAAGCGAACCACCGTTTCGGAAGGTAGTGGCGAGACCAATTCCGGCGCCGGCGACACTTAATTTCATTTTATACTGCTCATCTTTATAGAGCGTCGAAAGGTGCCTAAGCACTTTCTCTTTATCCACGGATCCGAACTGGTCGGTCGCGCAGACACCGACTTGGATTCCGTCGAAAGCGATGGATACTTCGATCGACGACTTTCCCTCGAGAGGAATATCCGTATCGCGCGGAGTTTGTTCGTAAGTCCTTCGACCGAGAGCATCGGTCGGAGCGGCAAAAATCGCGTTCATGATGAGTTCATCGACGGCGTTCGCAATCGTATTTGCCATCCGCGTTGGGTACTTTGCTTTAATGAGGTAGGCGCGGAGGGCTTCGACGACTTGTTGCTTCTGCGTCGATCGCTTCATCGTAATCGTCTGGACCTGCGACTTCGGGTGGAAGAAATTCCGGATACCGAACGCTCGCTCTCCCATCGTTGCCTTAATCACGTAAGCGTAACGGGTTCCCGCCTTCGCCGCCTTTTCCGGACCAGCAAATTTACGGTAGATAAAATTCCCGAAGAGCGGACTGTCCAACAGAAATTTTCTCTCTTCGAGGTCGAGATCAGAAATGTAGTGGAATCGATTTGAATTCAGGCGATCGCTGAAGAGACCGACTTGATCGTGGATCGCACCTTCAAATGCCCGGAAGCTGTCTTCGCTACCGAGGTCGACGAGAATCGCACTCACTTCTTTTTCTTTTAAGGCGTTCGTAATGATATTCAGATCCGCGGTCTGGAGGAGCGCGAGGCCAGCCATTTCCGCTATTTTATTAGCGAAAATAAGATCATCTGGCCGACTTGAGACGAGAAGAAGGAGTTGTGCCACCCGTTTTTCGTTACGTTCCGAGCCTAACGGCTCAGAAACGCAAAATACTCCTCTTCGATGTCGTCGAAGACCGCTTTACCGGAACATTTCGTGCATTTCAGTTCCGGAAGCTGGATCGCCGCGGGATTGATGTCGACCGTTCGGAAGAGCGCAATGAGTTCGGCTTTGCAGCTCGTGCAAGCGAACGGGACGTAAATGGATTCAACGCCACCACCGCAAACGAAGTTAGAGATCAGGTTCACTTGTTCGACGATCGCCGTCGAACATTGGAAGAAAGTAAGTTTCACGTTCTTTGCCTGGAGACCCTGGAAGTATTTAATCCAGCCCTTCACGCCGACGGAGTTGATCCGCGTGATTTCCTTACAGTCGATTCGCACTTCCGCGGGAGTCTGCCCGACCATTTCGTCGAGGTTCACCGTTTCCTCGATAGAGCCGGTGAGGCGGATGGTTAAAATGTTTCCGTTTAGTTCTTTCGCGACTTTAATCATGGGAATTCACCTCTGCGGGAGCCGCAATCTATTGAAATCTTTCTCAATTCCGGGGAGACTTTCAGTATGGAACAACAGAACTTTCGAGTCAAACTCTCACTCGGAACCAAACTCGTCTTGAGTTTGAGTCTTCTGTTCCTGACGATCGTTGGATTCTTGAGTTATTCAGCCGTAAAACTGGTGATTACCGACAAAGAGGCCTACACGTATCAGCTTCTTTCGATGGAAGCATATATCGCGGGGCAGGACTTCAGTGAAAAAGTTCGACCCGCCGTCGATAACCTTCGTCTTTATCTCACGACATTCGATCCCCGGCTTCCGATAAATGCGACCCAAACGGAGAACTTAAAGAACCTCGTCAAGACGCAGCAAGAAGCCGGCCTATTCGTTTCCTACTTGGTAAAGGCCGACGGGACCGTCACCTTATTGACGAAAGATGCGAATGAAGAGGTCCTCATTAAAAGTGGAATCACGGCGGAGCAAGTCGTCGTGGATCCTCCCACCCTCCTTCGCCTCCGCAGTAAATTAATCGAATCAGGGTTCGCGTTCGAGACGCTCTTAAAATCGGGTATGACGCCGGTTCTGATCATCGCTTTTGGTGACACTGGGCTAAAAGACTACGAAAAAGGCATGCCGGTCGCGTTAAACTTTATCGATGCTCGCACTCTCATCAGTCATAAGGGGCAGGGAGAAATTACGATCGCGAGTGCGGACGGAAAATTTCTCGCCTCGACCGAATTGAATCGGCTCTTTGGTGGAAGCGACGCAACGGGAGACCCGATTTTTCAGGGCGCGTCCACGGCGAAAATCGGGTCCGGCACTCGAGAGTTCGAAATCGGCGGCAAGGCGTTTTTAGGCTCATTCCGGAAACTGCCCCTCGGGCCGATCGTCCTGACCCAACTCGAAAAACGGAAGGCGGTCGCCGCGGCCTATACGATGGGGGAAAGGCTAACCCTACTGGGAATTATTTCAATCATTGCCGCCATTCTTTTCGCCGTCGTTTTTTCGGGATCGATCACGAAACCTCTGAAGCTCCTCACGATTGCGACCGCCGCAGTTGCGAAGGGAGATTTTTCGGTTAAGTCGAAAGTAAAAACGAGTGACGAAGTCGGGGCGCTCGCATTTTCGTTCGACATCATGTCGAAAAAAATCCAAGAACTGATCGTTGATTCCGTGCAGAAGGCGCACCTCCAAGAAGAATTAAAGGTTGCGGCCGCCGTTCAGGAAAGTCTCATTCCGCCTCCGGAATACCGGGACGAAGAATTTGAAATCATCGGGAGCTACCAGTCCGCATCCGAGTGCGGTGGTGACTGGTGGGGATTTTTCCGAATTAAAAATAAATTGTGCGTGATGATCGCCGATGCTACCGGGCACGGGGTTCCTTCCGCACTCATTACCGCCTCGGCGCGGAGCTGTTTCTCCGTGCTGGCAAAACTCGCCCAGGAGAAACCGTTCTTTCGTCTGTCGCCGGGCGAAATGATGTCCTATACGAACCGAGTCGTCTTCGATGCGGCCATGACGAAAATCATGATGACATTTTTTATCGGGGTGATCGATCTCGAAACGAAAACCATTACGTACGCGAATGCTGGCCATAACCCGCCTTGGCTCTTCCGTAAAACGGGAGAGAAATACCAGCTGAAATCCCTCATGCCTAAAGGGAACCGCGTAGGGGAAGTCGAAGATTCAGGAAACTACGAAGAAATGGCCGCTCCGATCGACGAGGGAGATATTCTCGTGCTCTATACCGACGGGTTGATGGAAAATAAAAACGTCGAAGGCGAACAGTATGGAAAAAAACGGGTGAAAGAAGTGGTCGAAGGAGCGCTTTCCGGAGGACCGCGCGGAGTCATCGACGCCCTGAAAGTTGCTTACATGAAGTTTAACGGCCCAGTTAAAACCCTCGACGACGACGTCACGCTCGCGTCGATTCGAATTCACAAAATGCCCGTAGTTTAGGGACGAACTCCGTAAGGAAAAGTAATGGACGATCAAAACTCGGTCGACGGCGGTAGTAGCAGGGGAAAGCTAATTGGAATTATCGCGTTAGTGATCTTACTCCTCGGAACGGTCGGGGTGTACCTGACCGGCGGTTCGCTTAAATCCCTCCTCTTTGGGCTCACCTCCCAAGAGGGCGATAAGGTCGGTGTCGTAAAGGCCGTTACGGGCCAGCTAAAACGACAACCGAAAGATTCCCTTGAATTCCTCGATGCGCAGACGAATGCCGATCTTTTTAACGAAGATACCGTAATGACCGGGCCGAATGACCGTTCGACGATCGAGTTGTTCGACGGATCGACTCTAGAGCTTGAACCGGGATCGCTCATTCGTCTTTCATTTGAAAAAGAAGCGGGCGTGACGGGAATCCAGCGTAAGGTCCTCGTCGACATCGTCGCGGGTAACGTAAAAGGCGATATGTCTCGACCGAAGCTCGTCGTGAGACGCGGCGGGCAGGTCGTCCCGAAAGCTCCGCCGACCCCCGTCGCTCCCTCGACACCGGTTCCGGTCCCGTCCCCAGTTCCGATTCCGTCACCCTCTCCGACGCCTTCTCCTACTCCTTCGGTAGAACCGTCACCCTCTCCGAGTCCGACTCCCGACGGAATCAAGACGTCGGAAATTAAGATTACCCAACCGACCCCGGATCAGATTTTTACAATCCCGGTTAACCAAGCCCCCCCGCTGAAGCAGGCGCTTATTTTTGAATCGCCCCGGTCGCCGGGTTTAGAAGTGATGATGCTCCTCCGGAACTCCGATGGAAAAGAAGTCCTTCGGAAGACGGTGAAGGCGAATGGCGGGCGTGGCGGTCTCCTCGCTAATTTCGAGAAGCCCGGTAAATATCAAATCGAACTTCTGAATCCGGATGGAAAGCGGATCGGTCGCGGAATCCGAAACAGCTTCACTGTTCAGGGTGAATACGAAGGAATCGAAATCGAGGCACCCCTCGTAGGTGGGGAAGCCGTCGACTCGAATAAGTACACCGGTAAGCGACTGAAGGATTTTGATGTCATTCTTCGGTGGAAGGCCGTGCCGGGCGTCGAAAATTACCGAGTCCTCGTCCAGGATCGGGCCGGTAAATCCCTCGTAAACGAAAGCGTGAAGGGTACGAAGTACGCGTTTCCGAAGGGGAAGGTTTACACGGATCCGATTAGTTATCAGATCCATGCGGACTTCCCGAATGGCTACGCCGCTACTTCGAAAAAGGAAAACTTCCTCTTTAACTTTAATTCGCCCGCTCAGACGTTACCCGCGAACGGAGCGGTTGTTTCGATTTCTGATCCAGAAGTTGTGAAGCAAAAAGGAATTCTCTTTTCCTGGCAGCGCACGACTTTCACGGAATCCTATGAATTCGAAGTCGCGAGTGACGCGGAATTTAAGTCGATACTGAAGCGCGTTCCGGTTAAACAGGCGGATAACTTTTTGATCTTTAAGAATCTCAAGCCCGCCGACTATTTCTGGAGAGTGCGCGCCGTAACGGGCGCCATGAAGAGTCCACCGTTAGCCGGCTTTAAGATGACCGTGACTCCGTAGCCGTTTTCCGCTAGGTTGGTGGGGCTATGGCAGCAGTCACTCAGTACCTCTGTACCGTAAAATTTCATCGCATGATCACCCCGACGGTTTTTGAACTCGGCTTCGATTCTGAGCCTATTCCATCGGCAGATCCCGCAAAACCGTCTCCGACCGAACCGTTTCATTTTGAAGCGGGCCAGTATATTAGCGTCATCGTACCGGGCGCCGGTCCGAATGGACGGGATTTACGTCGGGCGTATTCGATTGCATCCGAACCCGAGAAACGGCCGGTCGAACTTTGCATTAAAGTCGTCGACGGCGGACCGGGTTCCAACTATTTAAATCGTCTCCGCGCGGGGGATACGTTTCGCGGTTATGCTCCCTACGGGGATTTTACCTACGTCACGCCGACGAATCGGGGCGTCTGCTTTATCGCGACCGGGACGGGAATCGCTCCGTTTCGTTCGATGATGCTTTCGAAAGAGTTTCAGTTAAACCTGCCGATGAGTGCACTCTGCCTACTCGGCATCCGGGATGAAGAAGAACTGCTTTACGAGGCGGAAATTTCGAACCGGGAATTCGGCGCGATGGGTGGGAACCGCTTCCAGTCGAAGTGGGTTCCGTGCGTCTCCCAACCAAAAGGAGCCTGGCCCGGATTTAAGGGGCGCGTGACCGATTACCTGCGATCCCTCGGGGACGGTTATCCGTGGCGGGAAACGGAGTATTACCTCTGCGGAGCCGGCCAGATGATCGATGAAGTGAAAGCCCTCCTCGCCGAGCGCGGAGTCGAAAAAGAATCGATTCACCGGGAAATCTATTTCAAGCAGCCTAAGCCCGTCGCTTGATCCGGCTTTATCGTCCGCACGGGGGTGTAATTACCCTTATATTTCAGAGGGATAACCAGCATTCCAAAAAACGAAACGGACGAGATCCGAATACTTGACTAAAAGAGTCTACTTAGGTAAAAAGGGGGCTCCTTTGGAGGAATTCACCCATGTCCCGTCAGTCCCTTTCACTCCTCATTGCCCTTTTCGCGACCCTCGCTCCCGCCTCCTTCGCGGTGATGGCTAAACCGGTCGTACGGATAGTCCCGAATAAAGGGGAGTCGATCGCTTTCAAGCGGGTTTACTCGAAACAAGCCCTCGAGGATAAAACGCTCCAAATGATTACCCGGACTGATTTTACCCTGACGAACACGAGTGGCCTCCTCACCGGAAAGTGGAATGCGACCCTCCGGAATATTCGGAACGACGAAACGACGAACGCTAAGGCTTCCTCCATTTGTAAGGCGACCGGAAAACGGAGAGTCGAGTGCGCGTTCGGGGCCGATAACACCACGGTCATTCTCACGGCCCATTCCGATGGACTCCTCATTACGATTCCGGTCAGCCAGGGCGTTCGGTTCGATAAGGAGAGCGCCGAAGGCCCGGTTCTGGCCGACCATCTCCTCGGAACCGACGACTCGAATAACATCTTCAAACTCGCCCCGAAGAAACTCTAAGTCCCTCGTTAGTTAAAGTTCGCTCCCGCCATAAATCCTTGGAGAGAGTAGAACGTCCATCCCCCGAGCAGGATCACGAGGCAGACGACGAGGAGCCAAATTCGGAAAAGACTCTGATTCGTTGGGAAGAGCGAGTACCAAGATTTAAAAATCTGGTGAGATTTTCCGCCTTCGATACCGGCCCGAAATTTAATTGCGATCGTCCGGGCCTTTTCTTGGATCCGTTCGCTCCCCTTCCCCACGTTCGCCGTTTTCGGATCTCCCCAGTAACCCTGCATGACTCCCCTTTTCCATTCGCGCCACCGTGCGAACGTGGATCCTTCGCGGGCAATCGGAATGAGGGATCCGAGTAGAGGTTGATCGACGAGTGTAGGCGAAACGGCGAGCGCTACCGAGGCGTCACGGCTTCCTCCATGTTCGGGCGGCGACGTAAAGATCGCCGAAACCGATTTCTCTTCGGGGTCGATCGCGACGGAACTTCCGGAAATGAGGACGGGCGTACTCGCGTGCTTAAACATGCCGAATCGGGAATGTCGTTTACGGAGGAAAAGTCCGGCCTCTTCGATCGCGGTGAGCTGCCGCGTGCCCGGACTTCCAGAAACCGCGATAAAATGTCGAAATCCAGCCTTCGTCAGCGAATCACAGATATCGACTAAGTAATCGCGAAGGACGTGGGGCCGGACTCTCAGGGCTATTCCCGAAGTGTTAGAATCGATTCCGAGCGCGGCGCGAGGAAGGGAAAGCGTGGTCCAGCCTTCTTTTTCGAGAAGTTCGGCGGTCGCCGAGCATACGGCATCGGCTTCAAAAAGGTCGAGTCCGATGGGGAGTGCATCGCCGTGATCTTCGATCGGACCAACGGGGATAAAAATTACCGTGCGATCCCGAGGGAAAGACTTCAGTTCGGCCGCGCGCAGTTCCTCGATTTTCCTCATCGCTCCACCCATTCCGAATGCACACTTTTCATGGTTGGAAACTCCGGTCGATGAGCGCTTCCGCATTTTTTCCGAGAATTTTCTCACCGTCCGCCACGCTGATCATCTGGGATTCCATGGCGTCGCGAATGCGAAGAATTCCGACTCGCTGATTATTTCCAAGTATCGGCCAGTCGGAACCGAATAGAATTCGGTCGGAACCAATTCGGCGGACGGCTTCGGCGATCGTTTCGGTGGGCTGCCAGGAAGTCTCTAAGTAGAGGTTTGCGTAACGTTCGGCGAAATCCATGGCGAGCTCGGGTTGGTCGAAATTCATTCGTGCGATGACGAAATTCGCTTTAGGCCAATTCTTAAACCAATTTTCGAACCGCTCGATCGCTCCATTCTCGGGCTTTCGGTAGACGAGATGAGTTTTCGGAACGCCCGTTTGGACGATAATGATCCAGCCGAGGCGAGACGCCGTTTCGATCTGGGCGTGATAAAAGTCCGTGTCCGGGTCGAGTCCGTCGGCGGCACTGTGAATTTGGAGGATGCGAGTGTTATCCGCGTGGGCGGCTTCGATCTCGGCTTTCACATCACTGTTCGGGGAAATTCGGATCGCCGGGATGAGGCGCGAGTCTTCCTTAGCGAAGCGCAGGAGTTCAGAGTTTTCGATCTTTCCGGGATCCGAAACAATGACACAACGATCGATTTGGTTTCGTTCGACGGATTCGAGAAGATCGCCGAGCGAAGATTCAAATAGCAGGTGGGAAAGCGGCGCGAGTGCCCCCAGCTCCTGAATGACCGTCCGACCGATGGGGGGTAAAAAGCGAATCCACGGCTGAATTTCATGGAGGGTACGGGAAAGTGGGGTCGCCCAAAACTTACCCCACTTCTTCACCGGGGCCGGAAGGGTGCCCGTGACTCGCGCAGGCCAGAGCTGGGTTTGGAAATCGATCACGGTCATATTCGAGAGTGTACGAAACGCTAAAGTTTTTAGCTAGTTCATGCGTTGCATTATTTTAAGCTCTTTTGAAGGCGCTATTTAAATCGAGAATTCTCATGTTATGCTCGAATACGCTTATGGCAATTCAATCCTCTCCATCAAAGTCGGCATCATCCCTTTCCACTCCGCATGAAGAAGGAGAGATGGACTTAGTCGCTCTCTGGCTGGTCTTCGACCTGCCGAGAACGATCGCGGGAGCCCTTGCCGGTATCACCGCCGGGCTCATCGCCTTAGTGTTTGCGGCCTTTCTCGCAAAAGCGGGTGGTTACGAATTTTGGTATCCGTTTAAAATTCCAGCCGCTCCCATTCTTAAAAACGACGCCCTCACCTACGGCCTAACCCCGGCAATTGTCATTGGTACGATCGTACATTCCGCGATCTGCGCCGTCCTCGGCATGGTGTATTCTCACTTCGTTAAATGGAACAAACTCTCGGCTCTCTTGGCGTGCGGATTTATGTGGGGAACCTTCAGCTGGGTGTTCATTAATAATCTTTTCGTGAACTCGTTCCAGAATATCCGCGAACTCGATATTCCGAAGGGCGCGGCGTTTTTCGTGCTTCTCGTTTTCGGATTTTCGCTGAGCACGCTGAAGATCTACGACCGCATTCTTTGCGGCCGTGCGCGAGAATAAGCGCCGGTAATTTAGACGCGTTTAAGCTAAGCCTCGCCGTTTTGTTTCTTCATCTCTTCCTGGGCGACCTGGTAGCGCTCGTGGAGTTTTGAGATGTTTTCATCCTGTTTACGCTGATAGTTTTCGATACGCACGCGCTCGCGGGAGGCGAGTTTTTCAAACTCACCATCGAGCTTCTTTTTCTCGTTCGCGTATTCTTGATTATGGTTCCGTCGCAGGTCTTCGAGCCGTTCCGACTGCTGTTTACTCTCTTCGGAGATCGAGACATTAAACGACTTCTCGATTCCTTCTTTCTCGTGCTTATACCGGCCTACCATCGAAGTGAGTTCTTCGTTCTGGGACTCTTGGAGTTCGTGGAGTTTTTTCTCGTGCTCATTTTTTCGCTCCTCGACGTATTGCGAGTAGCGCTGTTCTTCGTTCATGCTATTTCGAGCGTTAACCCCGTTCGCCGCCATGCGTGACTCGACTCCCTGTCTCTAGTTTCCTCGTTCGGCGGTCTCGGTAAAAGAGGCAGGATTTACCACGCGTTTACGGAAGCACCGTCAAACGGATGACGAAACGACTCTATTTAAGACGCTGAATGAGGGAAGTCGTAGAATAGCCGTCGACGAAAGGGAGCGCCTTTACGAGTCCGCCATTTGCGAGCACATCATCGACCCCGACGATCTGCCCGACTTTATAGTCGCCGCCTTTTACGAGGACGTTCGGTTTAAGTAACCGAATGATCTCGAGCGGAGTTTCTTCCCCGAACCACGTTACGTAGTCGACGCATTCGAGGCCGGCGAGAGTGAGCATTCGATCCGAAAGTCGATTTACGGGACGGGTCGGACCTTTTAGTTTTTTTACCGAATCGTCTTCGTTTAACGCCACGACGAGAATCGAGCCGAGTTTACGGGCATTATTTAAATAGGTGACGTGCCCGCGGTGGAGGATATCGAACACACCGTTGGTGAATACGACTTTGCGTTTCGTCCCGCGGGTTCGGCCGAGGATCCGCTTTAAGGCGTCCGGCTTCTTCACCTTAGAGAGCGGATCTCGCGGCTTCATGTCGGTTGAATGAGTGTAATGCGGTCGTGCCAGCAACGCTTTTTTGAATCAAAAACGGCGATGAAAATGCCCAGTCCCCCGACGAGAATCGACGGGAGAAAGAGGAGCGAACGAATAAGGCATTCGACGCCCGTGCCGTCGAGTTTCAGCCCAAAAATTCGCTTACCAATCGTGGTTCCAAACGCGACTTCCTGCGCGGCGAGCAGAGCCCAATTACAGAGGAATAAAAATACGCCTACCGTAATGAGAGCGGGGTCCGTAATCGATTTAAAGTTATCCACTTCGGTCGAGAGGAGGGCCGACGAAAGAATCGATGCGCAAATGCTTAAGTTAAAAGCCGAATCGAGTAAGAATGCGAAGACGCGGACGAGCGAATAACCCAGACCGTAGGTCACCTCGAGTGGCGCTTTCGCGCGTTCGGCCATTGCGCGAGCTTGATCGAGGCGCTGCAGCTGAATCGATTCGAGTTCACGCCGGATTTTTTCTGCGGTTGCATCCACCGGACTGCTCGGAAGGGGACTCGAATAAGTCGGCGAGCTTCCGGGCGCATTATACTGGGGGGGAGTCACTGATTTTTGCGTTGGATACGCAAACTGTGGTCGTCCCGCGGCCGTCGCTCCCGTGCCCGATGATTTTTTAGGGGCGTTCGCGGGAGCGTACGGAAGCCCGTCCTCGAAAGGGTGGAAGCCGAGGCCATCCGTTAGGGGTTTGAACCTGATTTCTGGATCCATCTCGCTATTTTTATCGCATAGAGGCAGCGACCAAGCTAGCGGCAAAAAGGGCCGCAGTTTCCGCACGATAGACCCACGGGCCTAAACTCGTC
>JANXTV010000334.1 GCA_025352185.1 Oligoflexia bacterium | reverse complement strand
TAAGAACGTCAAAATCTTGACCTCTAGCCTTTCCTGAATGGGTTTGGAGTCCTGGGACCGCCCACAGGCAATTCTGTGGGTTCGAAAGTAAGAACGGCCATAACCGATCAATTAAGGCATGTATTTCGGTTCGGGTTTATTGATCACGCTCGCCCTTTTTTTGGGACTGGGGACTTCCTTCCTGGCGTCCCCGGCACTCGCACGCCTTCCCGATATTCTCGCGCCGAAAAAAGTCGACCGAGAGCCCGCCCCGCCGAAGTTTCCGAGCCCCGCTACCTCCGCCGGTCACCGCCTCACAAAACGTCCCCTGCCGCAGTCGGCTCCGGTCCTGAGGCCCACGCTACGGAAATCACTCGCGACGAAGCGCCCGGCCGCTCGGAGCGCACGAGCTCACCCGGTTCCGCGGAGAGTCGTCGTGAAACGACGACCACCGCCGCCCGTCCACCGCGTCGTGCGTTCGAAAAATACGTATCCCGCGCATGAGTCCGTAGCCGCGCGCCCACCGATGCCATCCGTACCGCAGATTCGGTCCCCTGCCCAGAACCCGGCGCTTGCTTCCCAACCGCAAGCGGGCAAGCCCGCCGCCCCCGCCGGTCCGCCTCCCGCCTATTCGGCATCACCCGCTTCGGGAAAGACCGCGCCCACGCGCGTGATCCAGATCGCGGCACCCCCGAAGGGCGGGCGCTCGATTAAACTCGATATGACTCGGCGAGAGTTCCATTAGCCTACGGCACCGTGAACGCTGCGACCCGCGGGTGCGGATATTCTAGACCCCAGAACCCGAACTTTTCGCGAATCCATTCCAGGGTCCGGTGAGAATAAAATGAAACGTGTGTCGGATCCGTTCGGTAGTACCAGGAATTAAAGTCGAGCGACTCGTCGTAAAAATAAGTCATGAGTATGAGGCGCCCCCCCGGCACGAGGAGATTCCGTAAGCGCGCGAATTCGAGGCGGGGCACGTGGAGGTGTTCGATCACTTCGGTGGCGAATATTCCGTCGAATTTTTCGCGAAGCACCGATTCGTCGGGCCAGAAGAAGGGGTCGTAGAGCTCCACCCGCGTGAATCCGGACTCGCGGAGACGGGCGACTAAGGCCGGACCTGGCCCCGCACCGAAATCAAGGATGCGGGCACTCTTCGGGAGGTGCTTCTCGATCTCGAGAAAAACGGGCTCGAGAAACTGACGGTATCCCGCATCCTGGGCGGAGTTTTCGTGAAACTCGTAACGCGCTTTTTCCTCGGCGGACGAAAGTCTTAGCGCGGGATCGAGAAAACGGAGGTCACACTCCGCGCAGTGGAAGTAGGCGTGTGGTTTTACTTCCATGCGGAAGGGCCGAGGGTTCGTGGACTGGCACAATGGACACACCATTTTGTGACTCAGTTACGGCAAGTCATCCACTGCGGCCGGGCGAATCGAGTTGCGGTAGTGATCCACTACGGTCGGGCGGAGCCCGCCCATCCGTGAATCACTACCTACTTACCTGTATCGCCCGTCCATCCGTGGGTGACTTGCCTACTCACTGAGATTAGTACCGATAGCTATCCGGCTTATAAGGGCCTTCTTTTTTAACGTGAATGTACTTCGCCTGCTCTTCGGTGAGTTCTGTCAACACGGCGTTCAGCTTTTTCAGCTGGAGGCGGGCGACCTTCTCATCGAGGTGCTTCGGCAGCACGTGCACGCCGAGCGGGTACCGTTCCGCGTGGGTGAAGAGTTCGATCTGCGCGATCGTCTGGTTCGCAAACGACGACGACATCACGTAACTCGGGTGCCCGGTTCCGCATCCCAGGTTCACGAGGCGACCTTTCGCGAGGAGGATAATGCGTTTTCCGTCGGGGAAAATCACGTGATCCACTTGCGGCTTAATCTCGTCCCACTTGTATTTCTCAAGCGAAGCGACGTCGATCTCGTTATCGAAGTGGCCGATGTTACAAACGATCGCCTGATCTTTCATCGCCTTCATGTGGTCGTGCGTGATGACGTGGAAGTTCCCCGTCGCCGCAACGAAAATGTCCGCGTGCTCTTTCGCGTAATCCATGGTGACGACACGGTACCCTTCCATCGCGGCTTGGAGCGCGCAGATCGGATCGATTTCGGTTACCCAAACCTGCGCGGAAAGAGCGCGCAGAGCTTGGGCGGAACCTTTACCCACGTCTCCGTATCCGACGACGACCGCGACTTTACCCGCAATCATCACGTCGGTCGCGCGCTTAATCGCGTCGACCAAAGATTCTCGGCAGCCGTAGAGGTTATCGAATTTCGACTTCGTGACGGAGTCGTTCACGTTAATCGCCGGAAACTTCAGG
>JANXTV010000279.1 GCA_025352185.1 Oligoflexia bacterium | reverse complement strand
GAGCTTCGTGACGAGGGCGTCGAGCTCCGCCTTTTGTACGGCGGCGAGAGAATCGCGCGTCGCTTTCAGTTCTCCCCGAAGTTTCTGGAACTGTCCGTCGAGTTCGTCGCGACGTCCGTTACGGATCTTCGCGTACTTAGCGGAGGTGACTCCCCAGGTAGCGAGTCCGACGAACGCGACCGCGGCGCCGGCGATCAGGAGAATACGCTTAATCTTAGCGCCGTCGCCCTTTCCACCGAAAACGCGGTTTTGGAGACTCGTTAGATCGGCCCGGAGACCGTCGGCGTTCATCCAGTTTAGACGCTTTAACGTCATCGTAAGAACTTGGTCCATATCCTGAACGACAACCGACGATAGAACTCGTGATTTTTCGTTCTGGGTGTAGGCCCCGTTATATTCCTGGGTGAATGAATCGTACGCCGGATTCGTCTTCATTTCTGCTGCGTATCGATCGAGGGTTTCCATCGATGCATTCGCAAGCTTTGCGAGAAGATCGGTCTTAGCGCGTTTTGCTTCGGCGACGGCCGTAGTACGGGCTTCGGTCCGGAGTTTTTCGACCTCGGCCGAAGAAGTTTTAGTCGCGGCGATCTGGTCCGCGATATCTTTTCGGGCCGCCGCGGTTTTAGTCGCGTCGAGTTGGTTAAGAGTTTTCGAATCGACCTTTGCCAGCACTTTAGCTGCGGAAGCCTCGATATCGGAAAGCATCACGAGGGCGAGGTGCTTTACGTTTTGGGGCGTCGCAGTTTGCGCGGCAGAGATCCCTTTTAATGGGGCCGTGATCACGCTTGCGATGAGCAAGGCGCTGAGTACGGTTCCGGGACGGAACTTCATAGAGGGGCTCCTTGAGGTTGGGGGACGTTTGCGGGGATCCGTGTCTGGGCATAAGCCGCCCAGTTCGGGAATTTCTCGGACCAGGTCCGAAAAAGTTTGGGATAATGAACGGCCACCGATTCGAGGTCGGTGTCCTGACCGCGTGAAGTTTCCGCGATGGCAAAACTGAGTGATCCGCGCCCGTCGACGAGCGCTGCTTTCAGCGTAAGATTAAACCCGTCGGCGAGTTTTCGGTCGGCGGGTGTGCCGGCTTTTACTTTTCCGAAAAGGTAAATCAGATCGCCGTCTTTATCTCCGCGGAGGATCGATCCGCGAAAGAGTCCGTAGTCCTTCGTGCGAAGCTTTAGAGTCGATTTCCAAGCGCCCCGAAAAGCCGCGGTAAGCGCTTCGACCTTCGCGAGTCCGAGGATGATGAGCGGGGCCCGGATTTCCATCTCTTTAAAGAGTTTTTCGGACTCTGCGCGGATCGATTTAAGGATCTCGACGGTATCTCGTGTTTTCTCGAGAGTGGCCGGAAGATTTCCGTACTGCAGGCCCTCGTTCGGAAGTTCGAACTGACTCGAGAGGAGGTACTTCGCGCGAGCCGGAAGGAGTGATGCAATTTCAAGCGAAGCCATCGCACATGAATCGAAAAGAACCGCTTCGGCGAATCCCGGAGGAATCGCGTTCAGGAGGGTCGAAATATGAAAGAGCCCGGCGGTCGGATCGTAGTCGTAATCCTTTTGGGTGCGGAACCCGTTTCCGTGGCTCCAAATGACGACGAACCGCTTTGCGTTCTTAAAGCAGCTTTTCTTTAGAATCGCGGTGAGGTTCGCCGGATCTCTCGAGTCGGTCTCGGGTAATGATTCGTGAACGGCTTTTCCGTCACAGACGTCGAACTGTTCGGAGTCGACTCGGTCGCCGTCGTGGAGGGCGAGCCCCCGGTCGAGGTAAACGTGAATTCCGAAATTCGTCGTACGTGCGTTGACCGCGAGAGTTTCCAGCTGGGCCGCGAGGATCTCCCCCTGGTTTTCAATACTTCCATCGGGAGCCGTGCCGAGGATGTCTTGGTCGGAATTAATATAATAGTAGAACTCCACTGGAGTCGTGTCGGCGGGCGCCTCCGCGACCGACGCTACCGGCAGGTCTACGTATCCGGTGAGATCCGGCGCGTGTCCCTTTTTCCCGCATCCCGTGAGGGAGAGGAGGAGCACGGCGTATAACGCAACTGCTCCGAGGACTCGGATGAATGAGGAGGGAGACGTACTACACATTCTAACTTCTGAACTCCGGGGTGTCGAAACGAACCGATTACTTAAAGGGTCTTAAAGAAAATCTCGGGAAGTGCAGTTTCCACGCCACTGAGTGGTTTCCCGGCGTCGTCGACGAAAAGACCCTGTTTAGCGGCGGTCGTGGAAAGTGTGGCTTGGAAGAAATCCTGGCCTTCGCACCACCGACGGCGGCGTTTCCCGAGGAGGCCCTTACAGCGCTTCGGGTCGTAGAGTGTACCGAGGACTTCCGCGTTCTTCTTCCGGGTGTCGATGATCTCGTTCGCGAGCTTCTGATTCTGATTCCGCAGGTCAACCGCGAGCTTCAGGTATTCCGCTTTCGCGTTTCGGCGATCGAGGATCCGCTTTTTCCACTTATTCATGACATTATTCGCGAGCTGGATTTGGATCTTTCGCTCGGGTTCGGTGAGGGACGGGTTTTTCGAGATCACTTTCGTGAGCTTCGTTTGTTTATCGTAGTAGAGTTCGAACTCGACTTGGCTGATCAGGGCCTGGTTCTTCATGACTTCAAGGTAAATCATCTGCGTAAGCTGGTAGGCACTCATCACTTCCATCGCGTGCATGTACGGAATCTGTTTAAAGATGGCGCCCGCCGCCTCGAGGTTATCGATCAGTACGTTATCGAGGTTCGTTTCCTTACCCTCGAGTTTCTTTGCGATACACTCCGGACTTTTATTACACTCCTCAATCATCTGGGAGAGGGTTTCCTTCTGCTTCGTCGGTTCGACCGTTCCGAGACCTTCGTCTTTACGGTTTCGGATTGCCTGCGAAAGCTGGAGGAGCATATTATTCGCGTGGCCGCGGAGAACTTTATTTCGGAACTGGAGGTCGGCGATATCGTCGGTCGAGGAAAGCGTGTTCGCCTTCGCTTGGAAGAAGGTTTTTTCCTCGAGTAGAAGCGTCTTCTCGCTCATGTAGTACTGCGAGAGCGACGTTCCGGTTTGGAAAGGGTTATCCCCGAAAACGTCGACCGTGATGCCGAAGGACTGCATGTCGTTCTTCAGGTGATCAAGTTGCTTCTGATAGGGGTCGGTGTCGGCGGCGAAGGCCAGCGTCGAAAGTCCGAACCCAGTGAGGGACAAGGCGGAAAGGGCTAAACGAGTGAGTGATTTTAGTTTCATGATGGCACCTCTTAGAAGCGGTCTTCGGAGTTATCTTCGGAAGGATCAGGTTTCGCTTTCGGCGGACTCTTCGCTTTTTCCGCGGCGATTTCTGCCTCGATCGCACGGTTCTCCGCTTCGATATCTTCGAGCGGTTTTCGGAGCACGCGGGCGAGCATCACGTGGCGATCGTCGAGCATCTTCTGCCACCGGAGGCCGATGTTCATCACGAGCTGGCCTTGGTATTCCTTCTCGGCGTCCGAGACGTAAGCGTTCTTTCCGAGCGCGGTAATCGTTTCTTTAATCTGCGTACCGATGACCAGATTCTGGGTTTGGATTAGCGTCTGCTCCGTCATGATGACGTCCAGGTAGAGGAGGAGGAGATACTGGTAGGTATTCTTCGTCTCGTTTACGGTGAGCCACTGGTTCACGTTCATCGACTGCTTCGCGTCGAGCGCGACCTGAAGGAAACTATAATTCACGAGGGAATCATCGAGGGTCGTCGGCTTGCAGTTTCCCTTTTCACAGAGAGACGTGACGTCTTTTTCGAGATCGTCGAGTTCTTTACCGAGGGCTTGTTCGCCGCCGCGCTCTTCGGCGCTCTTACGGATCGCGATCAGCGTCGAGTAAAGGTTCCGCTTCACATTAATGAGGTACATGTACGCGAGGTTCACCTCGCCGAGCGTCTGCGGCGGATATCCCTTAATGGCGTCGATGAGATTACGAATCCCTTGGATTCCGTAGGTCGAAATATATTTCCCGAGAATCCCCGCGATGAGCGCGAGGGGAACACTTCCGGTGAGTCCCGCGGCGAAAGTAATTCCGGCTTGGGTTAAATCGCTCGCGACCTGTCCCTTCATCTGATTCCACTGAGGATTCGGTTTTTCCTTCGCCACGGCGAGGGGAGCGGCCGAACTCGCTAGGATAGATAGGGCGAGGGTGTAGGTCAGAACGCGGGTACGAAGCATACAGTCTCCTTCAGACTTCGAAGTTCGGTGGCGTGGCGGGTCATAGCATCGACCTTCGTTTCGGCGGCAGCCAGAATAGGAACGACGAGTCAGAATTTGTGGACAGAATGGCGTCCCGCCCGCGAGGGTGGTGCCGGAATGTCCGAAGTTCTTGATATCGCAGCGCATTAGCACAGTGCGTTTTCTTGCTTATTCCGAAGAGACTCAGTTGGGGGATGCTTGAATGGATGTCGCATCGCGTTACAATTAGGGCGCGGCGCCGAATGGACTTCCGAATGAGCAGGCCGTTTGAGAAAGAAGGGAAAAGAAATGAGCCCATTGTCCATGAGCGATTCTCACCTACGACTCCTCTCGAGTTACGACTTCGAACTTCCACCCGAACTCATCGCACAATCTCCCGTGGTCCCCCGCGACCATTCTCGACTCCTCGTGGTCGATCGGGCCTCCGGAAAAATTTCCCACCGGAAATTTTTCGAGCTGCCCGAGTTTCTCGACGCGAATGACCTACTCGTCGCAAATAATACGCGCGTGATGCGCGCGCGATTGCTAGGGACACGTGAACCCACCGGGGGGAAAATCGAGATGCTCCTCCTTCAGCGACGTCCGGAGCTTGAATCGCCCGGAGATTTTTGCTGGGAAGGGGCATTCCACTCGGCGGCCCGGCAGACGCCCGGTCTACTTTTTTCGATTCCGAAACCTGACGGGACTCGCCTGGAAGGGGAGCTGATCCGCGGCGCGAGTGATTCGGCATCGGGCACCGTCGTCGCGCGTTTTAAGGTAGATCCACTCCTCGCGGATGTCGGAGAGCTCCCGCTTCCCCATTATATCGAAAGAAAATCAGCTCCTGCATCCGTCCGGGAGGAGGATGAGCGGACTTACCAAACGATTTATGCATCTAAAATCGGGTCCGCGGCAGCGCCGACGGCGGGACTCCACTTCACAACCGAAGTGATCGGAGAAATCGCAAAGCGCGGCGCGCGTTGGGAGGAGGTTACCCTACACGTCGGACTCGGAACTTTCCGTCCGGTTAAGACGGAAGAAATCGAATCCCACGTCATGCACGAGGAGCGGTACGCGGTTTCCGAGAAAACGGCCCGGTCCCTCACCGAGCACCGTGCCCGGGGCGGACGCATTCTCGGAGTCGGTACAACTTCGGTTCGCACGCTCGAGAGCATCTATGATCCGGGGACTCGAACGTACGCGGCCGGGGAGCGCGGGACTTCGATCTTCATTTATCCGGGGGGACGTAAGATCGAAGCGGTCGATCGCCTTGTAACTAATTTCCACTTACCGAAGTCGACCCTTTTAATGCTCGTTTCGACGTTTGCCGGATACGATTTAATGAAGGAAGCTTACCGGGTGGCGGTCCGGGAACGGTACCGATTCTTCAGTTACGGCGACGCGATGGTGATCCTATGATGACTCCCTATTTAGAAAAGAACGTTTCGGTCGGTCCCTTCCAGTGTAACTGCCGGATTCTCGTCTGCCCGAAAACTGCGGAAGCCGCGATCATCGATCCGGGAGACGAACCCGAAAAAATTATAAAAACCGTGGAATCGATGCGGTGGAATGCGGAAGGGGAAGAACTTCGACCGAAAGTCCGGTGGCTCCTTCACACCCATGCGCACCTCGATCATATCGGCGGCACTCGTGGCGTCGCGGAGAAACTAAAACCCGAAACGAAATCGGACCACCCGTTAAAACTCGCGCTCCACGCGGCCGACGGGTTTATTTACGAGAAGCTGAAAGATCAGGGAAAACTCTTCGGAATGAATTACGAAGACCCGCTACCCATTAATCATTTTCTCGAACATGAGGAACAGATTCGCATCGGAAGTTTAAATCTTACCGTGATCCACACGCCGGGACATTCGCCGGGCGGAGTTTGTTACCGACTCCACGCGGACTCGGCACTGGCCGTGCCCGAAACCGTTTTCAGCGGCGATACGCTTTTTCAAGGGAGCGTTGGGCGAACCGATCTGTGGGGAGCGGACGGCGCCGAAATGATTCGTTCGATTCGCGAACGGCTACTAACGCTCGATGGGGATACCCGGGTCTGTCCGGGCCACGGAGATGAATCGAAAATCGGGATCGAAAAGCACGAAAATCCATTTCTACGTTAAGGGTGAATCGATCATGAGTCGCGAACTAAAATTAAAAGTGATCCGTGCTTTCGTATCGAAATTTGAATCGGAACTCGAAGGGGTCGCCCGTTCGGCGAAAGCCGCCCACGAGGCCGCGACCCACGAAGAGAGTAAAGCGGAGGACTCCCACGATACCCGCGGAGTCGAAGCCTCCTATTTAGCCGGCGCCCAAGCGGCCCGGGCGGAGGAGCTGAAGCAGGTGATCCTCGAATACCGTACGATGGCGGCGAGTCTCGATGAAACAACTCGGCCCGCGGTAGGAACGGCGGTCGTGGGGTCTCTGATTCAGGTCCAACCCCTCGTAAGCGAGGATGACGACCGGGCTAAGGGCCCCCCGCTCCACGCACTCATCGCACTTCGGGGTGGCGGAACGAATGTCGAGGTCGATGGAACTTCGTATTCGGTCTTTACGCCGAGCTCGCCCATCGGAGAAGCCGTGTTCGGGGCCGCCGCCGGCGAAGATGTAATCATCGAATCCAAGGGCGGAAACCGGAGTTACCGGATCGCGCGTATTACTTAAATGTGCACGTGAGGAATTAGTCCGCGCCGGGAGCCTTCACATCGTCGCCGGTAACGCCGCCGTCACTCGGAGGAATTCCCACGCTCCCCGTGGATTCGGAGGGAGGGGCATCGCCCGGTACCTCGTTATTTCCTTCGTCCGTTAGGGACGAAATTTTTCGTTTTGCCTTTTTCTTTTTATCGGCGGCCTTTTTAGCGGCGATTTTCTCATCGGCGGCTAATTGCTCGGCTTCTTTCTTCGTGAGTTTTTTCTTCACGGCACCTTTATTTACCGCGGACTTTTTTAGTTCGACTTTTTTCAGTGCGGGTTTTTTTGGAAGTGCTTTCTTAGTCGGGGCTTCCTTTACGGCGAGTTTATTTCCGGCAGTCTTCTTCTTCACAGTTGAAGCCGACTGTTTAGTGGCCGTCTTTTTTTCTACCGGTTTCACCGCGGGCTTTTTCTTCGGGGCCACTTTTTCATTCGTCTTTGCCTTCGACTTTGCCTTCGACTCTATTTTTGCCTTCGACTCTATTTTACTTAATCCCTTAGGGGCGGGTTTAGTCGAGGTTTTAACGGGTGTCGTGACACCCGGGGTAGTGGACTTCCCTGGCTTTAAGGCGGCGGCGTCGTCTCCCGTTCTATCAAATATTTCCCCGGCCCGATTTCCCGCTTTTTTCGGGACCGGCTTTTTCTTAACCAGGGGCTCGACTGCACCGGTCGTCGAGGAAGTGACGACTACATTCGGTTTAATCGACTTCGCTAATTCGGCTTCACGCTCGGCTTTTGCAATCGCGGCCTTTTCGATTTCCGCCTTTTCGAATCCAGCCTTCTCTAAGTCCGCTTCGCTGACTCGGCTCACTTCGAGCATGAATGATTTCGTATTTTTCCGCTGGCGGCAGCGGAAGATCATTAAGGCGACTCCGGCGGCGGGGAGGGCGACGATCCCCGTTGCCCCGATCGACGCTTTCACGTCGACTTCCGGCTCCTTTTCGCCGTTATCGTCTTTCCCATCGGCAGCGACATTATCTCCGTCGCCGGACTGAATCTTCCGGCCTGGGAGAGAATCGGTCATTTGCCCATTCGGGAGAGAATCGGTACTATTCTTAAAGGTCGTTTCAAAATCGGCGGCTTTACCGTTGTTTTTATCTTTAACCGTGTCGACCGTGGGAGTGAGGATTTCGTTCTTATCCTCTTCTTCCTTTTTTAACTGAATATCCGTTTTCACCGAGTCGACGATGGCCACATTTTTCGTTTGGTAGTCGATAGATTCGTTCGTAGGGTCGCCAACCGTATAGTCGTCCGGTCCGCCATTCTCTTTATGCCGAATGAAAGAGTCAGCGCGGTCCCATTCGCTGGCTCCCACCGCGGCGAAGATGAGCGTTCCGATGGAATAGGCCGCGATTCGGGAGCCGAGGCCACAGGCCTTCGTTGCTTTACCGTCGGCGTATCCGAATTCCCGGAGGAGTTGTTTCGCGTCGGGAAGACGTTTTCCGGCGTGAAACCATTCGAACTGGATTTTCTTTAGATCCGCTTCATTCGTATGCTCGAAAAGATTTTTCGCCATGGCGAGCTGGAGGTGTTGCAGTTCGAGTAAATTCGCGGCCGTAACCGTTTTATTCACGTCCATAACGAGCCGAACGGTCGCATCTTTTCCGGGAATAATTTTAATCCCGATTTTAATGTCGTTCAGGTCGTAAAAAACGTTCGCGCGTTTTCCGGTGTCAATTCCGGCAAGGACTTTTTCGACGTTCGTAAGGAAGTTGGTGTCTTCGGCGAATACTTTCATCGCGTGGGCGGACTCGGGAAGCAGCGCCTTTTCGCGAACTTTCGCGGGGAGAGCCTGGAGATTCACTTCGGCGACCTGACCGGCGCAGTAGGTGGCTTCTGCGATCGGTGCCGTCAGTATCGAGTTTACGATGAGGAGAGCTACAATTCGACTCAGTAGGGATGTCGGTTTACGCATAGCGAGTCGTCCTTCGCGAAGGGTGCGATTCAAAAATGTTTTTCGGAGTTTAAATAGTTTTTTCATAGATCAATTTATTCTCGGGGCGGCGGTTTTCGCGGAGTAAAGGTTCCGTCGTTTTTCGATTCGTCACCGGGGGAGTTGGTTTTCGCGTTGGCGTCGAGTTCTTTCTGCTTGGCGGCCGCCTTCTCGTCTTCCTTCTGTTTATTCGCCTTATCGAGGAGTGCTTTTTCGCGGTCCTTTTTCTCGATTCCGTATTCGCCATCTTTCTGGTCGGTTACTTTATCGTCTCCTCGCGCATCACGGTCGCGAAGCATACGAACCCAGTTCTGAATGTCGAAGTTATTATAGGCGCAAATTCGGCGAGAGCGTTGGTTTGCATCCTTATTTACATTGAGGGCGAATTCAGAAAGCCGCATCTTCGTTTTTGATTTCCATGCATTAATATATTTAAAATCGAGCGATTTATCTTCTTCGTAAGAATAGCCACTTTCTAGGACTGCGTCTTTGCAGATGGGGTAAAATCGTTCGCGGGTCGTGAGCGCGAGGGTCTGTACGCATAGTTTCGCCCGTTCTCGGGCGGCCGAGTGGGAACGGTCATCCCCATACTGGGAAATCGCGAGCGGGTCGCGCTGGAGGTTCGAACGGTAGTAGTCGGGGTGTTCGAGCCGGACCGCCGTTCGGGGCATTAGCCATTTTGCGACGCTTACGAACCAGTTTGCGGCGCCGGTGGTCGAGTTTTTTCGGCGATATTCCCCCCGTCGAAGGACTTCATCGGCGTAACGTTTTTTTGCCTCCGCCGCGTCTCGTTGCAGTCGGTAGTCCGCATCGTTCTGGAGAGTGTTTACGTCAGTCTTCTTCCCGTGAACGACGGAATCAAGTTTCTCGATTCTCAAATAAATTTGGTCGGCGAATGTGCGTTCAAAGAGATCCAAGTTATCCCGGTTTATGTTTAGGGCCGTATTGATATCGGTCATGGCCGCCGTTAGATTCGCGCCGTGAAACTGAACGATCTTTTCGACGAGGTGATCCTGGGTTGCCAGTAAGAAGTTCTGTTGGTTTTTCGGCATATCGAGGCCGTCGTTAATCCGCATCGCAAAATCCCGTTGAATAATCGTGTTCAGTCGGGTCGTGAGAAACACATCGGCCTGATAGAGCACGTTTAGCTGTTCGAAGACTTCGTCAATGACTTTACTCGCCGCCGACTTAATCGCTTCCTTATCCTTCGAGGCCGCGATTTTCCCTGCTTTTAAGTCTCGACCGACGGCCATCACGCGTTCGAAGGATTCAAGCACGAGTTGGGTGCGGTCGATCGTTTGTTCGGCCATCGCGTAGAAAACACGGTCCTCGTCGGAGTTCTTCAGGCGACCCTGAAAACTTTTGAGATACCGGATAGTGTGCTCGAGGGACTGGTAGACGGTTTTATTATGACCGACCATCGTCATGGCGACGAGGTTCATCGAATCGGTCACTAGGTTTTGGCGGAAGAACGCGTTTGCGCTCAGGTTTGCGAGGCTGAGGAGCCTGTCCACTTGAGTATTCAGGACGCCGATGAGATATTCGGGGTCCCGAAAGATTTCATTCAGTCCGTTATTGGGTCCCGTCGTTTGCATCCACCGATCCCACGGGAGGGGGATGGCTGCGGTCGGAGAGCAACGCTCGGGAACGTCGTTAATCCCGACGATAAAGAATGGAAGGACAGAATCCGTCTTTGCCGCGAGGGTAAACTTATTTCCCGGGCCGTTCATGAGCATATTCGCGATATCGACAACGAGACTAAACGTTAAGTTCTGACGGGCGTTGAGATCGGGGGCGGCACGGACGTCCCGGGCCCCTTGGCTTAGCGCCCCTTTTACGGCATTCGTCATTTCCTGAAATTTTAAAACTTTTTCCAGGGCGGTGTTTCGGGCGTTCGCGTCGGAAGACGTACGCGCATCCGTTCCGAGTTTCACGGAGGTTAACCATCCCGAAATCAGAGGGAGTTCCTGCGTGAGGAGGTAGTAGCCTTCGAGCGGATCATTCGAATGCGGATCGATTTCGCGAAACTTCTTACTCTTCATGTTTTTC
>JANXTV010000278.1 GCA_025352185.1 Oligoflexia bacterium | reverse complement strand
CCGAAGGGCGCCCCCGACGTCGGCGGGGAAACTCCGAAGTATTTAAATTCTTCCGAGTCGGAACTTTTCCATAAATCAAAAATCGCCTACGGACTTTTCCAAGCGCAGAAGCACATCCGCGAGAAAGACGAAGTGATTCTCGTCGAGGGGTACTTCGACGTCCTGGCGCTACACGCGGGCGGATTCCAAAACGCGGTCGCGACCTGCGGGACGGCGCTGACCGAGGACCATATCCAGCTTTTTCGAAAGTTCTGCTCGCGGATCACCGTGCTTTTTGACGGCGATCGCGCCGGTATCACCGCTACCGACCGGGCGATGGAGCTGGGGCTCCGGAACGGACTCATCCTCTACGGCGCGAGCCTGCCCGACGGGCTTGACCCGGATGAAATTCTTTTTCACTCCGAAACGGGTGCGCCGCTGCCCGAGGGCGTCGAGCAGATGAAAGCGATTTTAGCGAAGACGGCGCCGCTGATCGACACGCGTACGGAATCCGCACGAGTTTTCGCGATGAAAGGTCCGGAGGAACGGACGAAGGCCGTAAAACAGGTCGCCGAATGGCTCGCGATGTTCCGGGACCCGATCGGTAAAGAAATACGGACCGAGAAGGTCTGCCAGGATTTCGGGGTTTCGAAGTCCCTCCTCCAGCAAGCGATGGACGGGGCGAAACCGGCGCGCGGCCCGGCCCCGTCGGCCCCTAAAAACCCGAATCAAGTCTCCGTAGGTGCCCTTTTAGGGCAAAATTCGGGGGCAAAACGGAAAGCGCCGAGTCAAAAACCGTCACTGAAGGAGATGATCCTGATCCGGGGAATCCTGAAGGGGGGGAACTTTCGGGTCATGATCGAGGAATCGCGCGCTTATTTACCGGAAGGATCGCCCGTACATGATCTGGCGGATCATCCGAGTGTTCGAAAAGTCATCGACGCGTTAGTCGATCAGGGCGTTTCTCCCGAATCCTTTTTAGAATCGATCGGTTCAATCGACGATCCCGCGTCGGGCGGCGGACCGGATGAGTTTGATCGGAAGATTCGCTCGCTGCTCAGCGAGAGTTTATTCGGGAGCGACTCACCGAAGTCGGCGCCTTTTACCGAAGGCGAATTTCGAATCGCGGTTCAACGCGGACTTTCGCATTCTTGGGCACGGTTCTCGCAAGAGTTGAAGGGACGTCTGCGAGACGCAGAACTGAAGAAAGACGCGGACTTACATGCGCGTTTGATGCAGGAATACCTTGACGTACAACGACGGATGAAGGAATTTGGCACCTTCTATGACGAAGCTTAAAACTGCTCCTTCCTCGGCGCCTGCCGCGGGCAAATCCGAATCCACCTCTGAAGAAGTCGCCACTGCGGCGGCACCGACGACTGGATCCGAATCGGCGCTCGCGAAAAATAAAGACATCAAGAAGCTTCTCGATATGGGGGTCCAGCGTGGATACCTCACGTATGAAGAAGTGAACGAAATGCTTCCGCCCGAGATTGTTCTCTCGACGCAAATCGATGAGATCATGAATCTCCTCGGCGAGAACGATATCGAAGTGATCGATTCGCTCCGTAAGAAGGGCGACGACGATGAAGAATCTTCCGATGGTCCTTCGGCGAAATCCGATGACGACGAAGAAGAAGCTCCCGCCGCCGCTGCTGAAATCGCGCGGGGCGCGGATCCGGTAAAACTTTACCTGAAGAAAATGGGTTCGGTTTCGCTCCTCACTCGCGAAGGCGAAGTGGAAATCGCGAAACGCATCGAAGCCGGCGAGATCGAAATTCTTCGTGCTCTCCTCGCCTCGAAACTCGGAACGCTCGCGATCGTAGAGCTCGGTGAGCGTCTCGAGAGCGGTCGTACGAAGGTAAAAGATGTCATCCGCGGCGTGGACGAAGAAGTTTCCGCCGACGACGAAAAAGTTTACATGGAAAAAGTTCTCTCCGCGATCCAGAAGGTGAAAGCCCTCCTCGCGTACCAAGAGAAAAACGTCGAGAAGCTCCACGGTCCGGAAGGACGTAAGCTGCCGATCGAAGAGAAAAAGAAACTCCAAGGCGAAGTGCAGAAGCGCGAACGCCAGGTCGAGAGCGCGTTCGAATCGATCGCATTTAACCGCAAGACGATTAACGCCCTTTCTCTGAAGATTAAGGAATACTCCGAGCGTTCGGCCGAACTCCTGATCGACCGTAAAAAAGTTTTCGATTACCTCGTGATTAAAGAGGAAAAAGAATTCAAAGATCTGGCTAAAGAATTTAAACGCGGCGGCGAAGCGGTTACCGCCCTTCTCCGTAGGTACGACGTGCTCGAACCGAAGCTCACGCAACTCCTCCAGCAGGAAGACGACATTTCGAAGAAGATCGAAAAACTCGAAGAAGAGTCGGGCATCGATATCGAAGAGCTCCGTCGTATTAACGACTCGCTCGCCGTCGGCGAGCGTAAAGCCGATATCGCGAAATCCGAACTCGTCGAAGCCAACCTGCGTCTCGTGGTTTCGATCGCGAAGAAGTACACGAACCGCGGTCTCCAGTTCCTGGATCTGATCCAGGAAGGGAACATCGGTCTCATGAAAGCCGTCGATAAGTTCGAATACCGCCGGGGATATAAGTTCTCGACGTACGCGACCTGGTGGATTCGCCAAGCGATCACCCGCGCGATCGCCGACCAGGCCCGCACGATTCGTATTCCGGTGCACATGATCGAAACGATCAATAAGCTCATCCGGACTTCTCGCCTCCTCGTCCAGCAACTCGGCCGCGAGCCGACGCCGGAAGAGATCGCGATTAAGATGGAACTCCCGGTCGATAAGGTCCGTAAGGTTCTGAAGATTGCGAAAGAGCCGATCTCGCTCGAAACTCCGATCGGGGAAGAGGAAGATTCTTACTTAGGTGACTTCATCGAAGATAAGAAGATCATTAACCCGGCTGAAGCCGTGATGAACATTAACCTTTCCGAGCAAACGCGGAAGGTCCTCGCGACCCTCACGCCTCGGGAAGAAAAAGTTCTCCGCATGCGTTTCGGGATCGGCGAGAAATCTGATCACACCCTCGAAGAAGTCGGTCAGGATTTCTTCGTTACGCGGGAACGGATTCGTCAGATTGAAGCGAAAGCCCTCCGGAAACTTCGGCACCCTTCGCGCGCGAAGCTGCTGAAGGCGTTCGTCGATTAATTTTCGAGTCGGTTTCGAGTTCGCATTAAAATTTGAAGGGGAGTGCTTCCGGTGGGAGCGCTCCCTTTTCATTTCGGCGAGTCGTCAGTTTGTGATGCAGACCGTCGCGTCGTCGTGTAAAATCCGTCAGACTTCTGGCGATTTTCGCTTGGAAAACGCGACGTTCCTCGCCAAGATCACTCCTAATGCAAATGAATAGAATCGGTTGGACGTCGGTGGGGTTCCTCGTCTTAGGTTTCGTACTTTCGGCGGAGGCCGCCGATCCGGTGCGCCCAGCTCCGATTCGCCCCCAGCCCATTCGCGGCGCGGCCACGAAGCCGGCCACCCGCAGCCGAGAGCAGGCGGTGAATCTCGATGCTCTCTCCGAAACACCCAGTCGTCCCGCTGCCACTACCGGCGCGTCGGTTCCGGCCCCTTCTTCCGCGAATATGCCGGCCTCTCCGATGAACGTTCCCCTCGGGGCCACCGGGTCGGATCGATCCGTATCGACGGGGGGGCTCAGCCCGCATAAATCTTCGGGGAGCGTACTCCCGAACTTTAAGTTCTATTTCGATTTCCTCTTAAAGTCCTGGAAAGGCGCGGGAACGTCGACGACGAACAGCAGTGATCTCACTTTCGATAGTTATCACCAGCGCGTGCTGGTCGAATTCACGCCGAACCCGGATCTGATGTTTCAAGCCGATATTTCGTCTTGGGCCGGACAGTCCCCGAAGTATTACGAAGTCGATTACATGCTGACTCCGAAAATTCAGGGACGCTGGGGACGCATCTGGATCCCGTTTGACGATATGGCCCCGCATAATATTTTCGGCGGTCGCTTAAACACCTCGAAATTCTTTCAAGGAAACGAAACGTCCTTCCTTCCCGATATCTGGGCCGATATGGGGATGGGACTGAAATTTACGCTCGCCGACACCTCCGGATTTGCATCCGACTTAAACGTTTACGTCGTAAACGGATTCCAGGACGGCGGAACCTCACCCGTTGCGGGAGAGGGGGGGAGCGTAACTTACCCGGCGTTCGCAGGAACTTCGGGAGCTTCTACGGATAATAATAATGCGAAAGGCATGGGCGCCCGATGGCACTCGGTCATGGGCCGTCGCTTCGGACTCGGAGCTTCCGTCTATAAAGACACCTACACCGGCTCCCTCGAAACGGACGCAAAGGGACTCATCATTATGGGTCTAGATGCCCAGCTCCGTCCGACCGCGACGACCGAAATTCGCGTGGGTTACACCACGATGAAAGTCGATATCGGAGCGAACCACCAGGTGGGCTTACCGATCACTCCCGATAAGTCGTCCTTTACCCGCAGCGCGACGTACGTCGAGCTCGGACAGAAGTTTGGTGCGGACGACCGCTGGAAATTCATGCTTCGCGCGGGATCATCCCAGAACGATAACCGCGTGGTCGACGTTTCCGATAAGTCGATCGTTGGATTTACGCTGTTAAAGAACTTCGGATCGGTCGAGGGACAGTTCTCGTATTCACGAGATCTGCACCAAGTTCCGTCGAAGTTTGCCTATAACTACGGCGCATTTCGCCTCGTTACGGCATTTTAAACCGCGTTTAACTCTAGATCACTCGTGCGGTCGGGCTCGGACTACCGAGGCGAATATTCGCCGCGTTCGTGAGCGTTCCCGTTACGTGAATCAGCGCGGATGCGTAGAGGCCTTGCATCGCGAGCTGGCTACCCATGGCCGGCTTGGCATCCCCGGTCGTGGAGTTCAAGGCACCGAGTGTTTTTCCAGCCACCGCTGCGTTCACGCCGTTAAACATGAACAGCATCGAGTTATTGAAAGCACCGCCGGCATCGTTGTTCGCGTTGTGCACGTTACCCGTCGTACCGCCTACGGCGACGTTCGCGGTGAATCCTTTCGAAACGGCTTGGCCGTTCGAGGTGACGATGAGGGCTCCGTTCGTAGCGCTAGCGTTACAAGCGGCCACCCATGCCGTAAAGGCATCGGCGAACTGGAGGACCTGGACGCCGATTTCTGCCGGCGTTTTTCCGTGGTAGTCGAAGCCACCGAATTCACTGAATACGCCACCGATCGTTCCCTTCGCGGACTGGAAGTAGGAGGCCATGAGCGCTCGTTCGATGTCCGTTACCCCCGCCGCCATCGCTCTTAATTCATTCACGTTCGCCGGGTTAAATAAGGCCGGTGCATAGGTCGGATCGGCCAGGGTCGCGTTTCCGAAGAAACCGCAGGAAGCCGCGGTAAATGCTTCTTCGCCGCCGGTCCGTCCTTCGAGTCCGAAAATTCCGGCGAGTGCCTGGCCGATTTTTTTGGCGGCATTTGCGGAGTTCGTGACGGTCTGCTTATTCGTCTTCGCCGCCGGAAGCATGCTGAAAGCATCGACCATGTTTTGCGGGTTCGGCGTTTCACCTACCTTCGTCGCGGGCATTCCCACGGCGAAACTGGCGAGTTTATTATTCACGCCCATCATTACATCGGTGCCGAGTGCCGAAGATTTGATCGAGCTGACGCCGGCGATTAGGCCGGTGTTGCTGCCGCCGCCATCGTCTTGGTTCATCGGTCCGCAGTTATATCCTACACTAATTTTTCCGAGGGCTTGTAGCCACGCTTGGGGAGTGAATCCCATTCGTGCGCCGTTCGCGATGATGCGTTTCGCGAAGAGGCTGTTCGTGCTGACGTTAAAGTTAGGACCTAACTTCATGAAAGTTCGTTCGACGCCGTATCGATCGGCGGCGTTCTGACTGGACGAAGCGACGGTGACCATCTGATCAGATAGAACGTAAGAACCGGCTCCGTATCCACCTTCGAGGAACATCTGAGCAATGCATCCCGGAGTGCGGACGGCCGTAGGACATGCGGAGTTCCCGACGGTCGCCATGGCGTCTTTAATGATTCCGCCGGCGAAAATTTTAGGAATCGCGACGGAAAGCACACCCGTATAGATACCCCGTGCGATAAAGTCGCGACGAGAGAGGTGAGGCGCATCGTGGTCGTGGCCCGTAGAACTGTTATCGTCATTTGGTTTTTTTGGTACTCGGATAATCATTTGAAATCCCCCCGGATTTATCTAAAAAATTTTCTAGCCCCTAAATGCTTCAGCCTTAAATCCCTAACATCTGCGTACAGACCGTCACTGCGGTCGAGCAGACCGAAATCCAGGTTACGTCCGTCGCGTCTCCCGCCGCACCGTTCTGATCTACGAGCGAACTGATTTCGGTGTTAATCGTTGCCGCCGCGTTCGCGTCGGTAGCCGAAAGGGTACCCGTGCAATTACTGAGGATTCGTTTTCCGGCCGCGACAATATTCGCCTTTTGAAGTGCGATCGTCGAGCCGGTATTCACTCCGTAGGTATTTGCGGAAACGTCCGAGCACGCGGCGTGCGCGAGACGGGAGCCGTTTTCATCGCCCACCGCCCGAAGCGGGTGAGCAAGTTTCGGTAAACCCGAGTCGAGCTGGTTAATTGCTTTATTGAAGTTCCCGTTGGCCGGGTTCACGTTTCCTTCGAGAGCATTCGTAATTCGGAGAATCATGGCCGGACCCGTCGGCACGTTTGCGCCGGGCACCCCGGCGACGCCCGGTTTATCCGCCGGATTCCCGGTGTCCACGACTTGCGCCTGGACGGCCGACTGGGAGGTTTCCTTCTGTAGAGTGCATCCCGAGATGACGAAGAGAGCGAGGCTCGTTGCGACTAAGATAGAGTTATTCGTTTTCATAAGTATTCTCCGAGTTATTTTTTTAATTACCGGCAAGCGACGTTCGAAGCGACGAGAGCTACGATATCGCGGACGTCGTCGGAAGCTTTACCGGCCGAGGCGATTGCCCCGATATCGGAATCGGAGAGAACTCCGAGCGGGCAGACTTCGGCTTGCACACGTTTTACTAAATTCGTATAAACGATGTTTGCTTGGCCGAGCGCCGTACCGAGGGAGTTTAATCCCTGGCCGGAAGTACTGCCCTGCCAGCCGAGCGTATTCAGCATTCCGCGAGCGCCCCACGTAGCGGCGAGATCCCACGTTTGGTTCACGTCGGCGGCTTTCGGTCCGTCTTGGTTACAGTCTTTAAACGGAGTGAGGTTACAGTTAAAGGTATCCGTCCGTTTATTTCCGTCGGAACCGAGGGACTTCCGGTCTCCGTTATTATTTTGGTTCGTGAAGTATTTAAATCCACCGCGGTCGCGATCGAAATCGAAAACGTCGGCGAAAGTATTAAAGCCGTGGTTCACCGCGGTTAATCCGCCGCCGTGACAGGCGATACATGCCGTCTGCCCTTGGCCAACGAAGAAGCTCGGGTCGTTTTCCGGTACGAAACGTGGCACGTTCTGGGCACGGGCGTTTTCCGTCGATGCGAAATCGATCGTCTGCATTCCGGTAGCAATCACCCACATGCCCTGGACGAGGCGAAGGTTCGTGCCGGCCGTCGCCATGACGTCCGCGAACGAAGTATCGTCGATTTTATTACTGAGGGTCATGTACCCACCGACGTGCTTAGCCGGAAGGGTAGTACGCACGATCGTCAGCGTGTTATTCGCGGCTGCCTGAGTAGCAGCATCGGTCGCAATCGAGTCGATAATTGTCTGGCCGGGCGTGCAGGTGAGAGCCGTGCGCCAGTCGATATTTACTTTATCGGCGGCAGTTAAATCGACGGCGCGTATCGTAGCGGCTCCGACCTTTACTGAGCACGTAAGATTATCTGACCAAATCTTACTGATACTCGGAGTGACTCCCGGTGCGCCCGCGAAGTGCGCGATTAGGAATGCCGTAGCATCGTTATCTTTTACGACGCTCGCATCGAGCGAGATATTTTGGTTTTGGAGAGCGAGCCGGCGTAAAATATAGTTTGCGCCGTAGCTGCTTTCCGCGGCGATGTTCGCCGCTTCTAAGTAATGGTCGGCGTCGATCGCATTCACCATATTGGTAAAGACGGTCGAGTTCGTTGGCATTGAGCCACCGGTGATCGTACCCGACATTCGGATAGCGGCGGCGATAGACTCTGGCTTTACTGCGAATGCCGAATGAGAGAGGAGTGCGAACGAAAAGAGAACAGCAGAATACGTCATCACGTTCTTAACCATAAAACCCCCAAAACTCTGACTTCAACGTACGTACTGCTTTTTCAATTTTTCGAACTGAAACACTAAAACACACACGAGAACTCTGGTTTCCCCATAATCGAATTCGTAACTACTACGTCCCTAACGAATCGACACCGATCCCAGTAATTAACACTTTACCCCGCCGCTAAACCTTTCCGTAATGTGTATAATTCGACACATTCCGCTTTTCCTAGACGGGCGCTAAAGTCTTATACAGGGACCAGGGTAATCGGGGGAAACGTATGCTGAAGATCACCATAAGTAGTGTCGTATATAGTGCCGTGCTCACTCTTTCTTTAGCGACGTTATCGTCGTGCGTATTTACGCAGAAAGACGACGGCGCGACTCTCGCTTTCTACCAAGCGCAACTCCGATCGAGTATTCCGGCGGGCGCGAATGGCCTGACGGCATTCACCAATTCTTTTTATCCTTTCGCCCTGAAAAATTGCTTACCTTGCCACGGCGATAGTCAGACTCCGGTTTTCGCGGGGGCTTCGGCGAGCGCATCGTACGATATTGCGAAATCGACTTCCTACGTAAATTTCGCATCTCCTGGAAATTCAAAACTTGCGATTAAAGCCGGCGACGGACACTGCGGACAAATCGGATGTAACGGTAATAAAGAGGCCGCGACTACTCAGCTTAAGGCTTGGGCCGATATCGAAAACGCGATCGCAGCATTAAATAATGGCGGCGGTTCCGGCTCGGGCGGCGGAGTAGTCATTGGTGGGGGTCCGGTCACGGGAGGCGCGGGAGCAAACGCACTCGTTTCCACTTCGGTTCGCCTTCCATATCCACTGACGACCGATAACACTTATAAGCCGATGCGTTTCCCTCTTTCAACGCTCGTA
>JANXTV010000253.1 GCA_025352185.1 Oligoflexia bacterium | reverse complement strand
GGTTCGTACGTGCCATCGCCGAATAGGCGGTTGCGTATTCAGTACCGTCCACCGGGTCGACCGCCACTCCCGGAGCCGTTTCACCCATGAGCTTGAAATAGGCTGCCGGAATGATTCGTTTCCCGTTCCAGAACCCGGAATTCATCACGAGTTCACCCAGGCGGAGGTAGTCCCGCGGCTTCAGGTAAACGTAAGAGGATCCCACGAAGGCGCCCTTCGCGTCGCGCTCGAATACTGCGCCTTCAATCCCGAGGGGGAGAAAGAGCGCGTCCCACGGAAAAGTTTCGTACTTCGCTTTCGGCATCGAAAGTCGAAGGATCTCCATCAGAAGATTCGTATCGCCGCTCGAATAATAAAAGTGTTTACCCGGTTCGTGATTTCCAGAGCGGAGCGGTCGCGCGGCGGCGTAAGACGCATTCCCCACCTTCGGGCCGTCGAGATAGAGCATGCGAACCACATCCGCCCGCACGGGAATACCGAGGTACTCCTCTTGGAAGTCGAGGCCCGACGACATCTGAAGGACATCGAGCACCGTCGCGGTACTCTTTGTTTCGGGGAACCACTTTCGGATTGGGTCGTTATATTTAAAATAGCCCCGGTCAATCGCAACCCCGACGAGAATACCGGCAACCGATTTCGCAATCGACCAGGAAAGGTGCTTCGTCGCGGGAGTGTATTCGTTCCCGTAGCGTTCATAGATCACTTTCCCGTCCTTCTCGACGATGGCGGCATCGGTCTCGATAAACGCCGCGCGCTTCGGAAAGAGAAGGTCGTCAATCGTTGCCGCCCCCGCTCCCGGAAATCCGAAGCTCAGGAATAGGACCGTCGTAACGGAGGCCGCGAGGACGAGAGTACGCTTAGAGACTTCGATCATGCGCGCAGGCTAGCGTGTGCTCCGATAAAAAGAAACACCACCCAAGCGGTCCGCCGGGGTGGTGTTTATCTAATACTTTCAGCTAGATGGCGGTATTAATCCTTCTTGCCGGCGTCGAGGGCCTTTTTATTTCCCGCTCCCGGCTTCGCCGTGAGGTCCGTATTAATTGCGCCCGAAGAACCCTTATTTTCGCCTACCGTACCGCTGGTGATGACCGGTACTTCCGGCTTCGAACTATTCGTCGTGGTCACTTTTTCCGCAGCGACGCAGGTCGCGGCTTCCGGTTTGAAAACGGGCATGGATACTGTGATCTTACTGTATTGGAACGGCTGGTACTTTAACGTCGCCCGGTCTTTCGAACAACATTTCGTTAGCGCCGCCATCGTCGCCGTAACGCTTTTTTCGACGTCGACTTTTCCTTCGTCCGTAAACACGATCACCCGCGCCGGCGTTGGATTCGCATCCGCAGACGATTCGGAATCATTCACGAGTTCACGGGCGCGCGCTTCGATGAGTTTACCGTCTCGTTTTAAATCGATCTTCTTTTTTGCCAGGTTACCGTAATCTCCCGGCTTCCAACCCGGGCCGATGGGAGGCGCTTCGACGCTGGCCTTTTTATAAACGTCGTCGGTTTGGTCCTCAATCATATAACCCGAAGTACCCGCAAGCATGAGATTCGAAAAAAGTCCGCGCTCGGCACTCGTACTTCGATCGCTCGAAAGTTCCGCCTGGGTCTGGAGGGGCTTACCGTCTTTCCCTTTTTTCGTGAAGTCGACCTTCGACGTATAACTCGTAATTTCGACCTTATTAATTTTACCGGAATCTGGGTACGCCAAGTTTCGCTGGAGATCACGAATCTGAGATTTTAATTCTGCGCTGAATTCATCACTCTCCCCGAACGTTTTCACGCTTCGGCTACCCAGCGGAAAGTAGACGAAGAGGTCTTGGGTGACTGGATTCGCGAGATCCCAGCAACCGCTGATTTCCTTCTTCTGACGGTCAGTCAGCGTCGGCTTAAAGACGGGCATTACGAGACTCGGGCGCGGCATCGGAATGATGGGAGCGTCCCCGCCCATTTTTTCTCCGACGGCCTTCTCAAATTTTTCCTTCTTTTTAGCGATCTTTCCTTTTTTTCTCTCGATCGTGTCGAGATTTCCGTCATAGATCCCCTGCAGCCGGGCGGCCTCGTCGGTATCGCCGGCGTCTTTAGCCGCCTGGATATCCGCGAGTAAACCCACGTTCTGTTCGGAGAGATCACGGATGCGATTTTCCTTTCGGATGACCGCATTTACCTTATTGTTCCCTTTGCGCATTCGCGTCGAGACATCGCTCAGTTCGTTGTCGATCGGAGTTAAATCAGTATTCAATCGCGAGATCTCATCCTCATCACTCGAAGCATCGATTTTATCCTGGATCGCCTTCTGCTGTTTTTTTAGCTCGGCTTTTCTCTTCTCGAGATTCGAATAACCGACGATCGGATCGGCGCCGTGGGCGATCGTCACCGACAGTGAGCTCAGAATAAGGATCGATACGAAACGCGTGATTTTATTTGGGCGCATAGAGTTCTCCAAAGAACGTTTCGGTCCCGCCCTCGGAAACTTCAGGGGAATTTTGATTTTGCCAAAAAAGGGGTCTTTTTTTAGGATCCACTTTCACGTGAACGTGAAAGCGCCAAGTTTATGGCTGTAATAGCGATAAAGCGCAGACGAAGAACCCCTCCGGTCCGGAGCCTACTGATCCCAAACTTTCGCGATGGGGATCCGCCGACCGACGCCGAAGGCCTTCGAAGACACCTTAAGCACGGGAGCCCCCTGCCGACGCTTATACTCGTTTAACTCGATCTTCCGAAGAATCTCGGGAACCCAGGCGCCGTGTTTCTTTACGAGTTCGGTGACGGGTACTGCTTTTTCCAGATAGTCGATGAGCATCGGGTCGAGCTCGGCATAAGGCGGCAGCGAGTCCTGATCTTTTTGATTCGGTCGAAGCTCGGCGGAGGGTTCCTTCGTCAGCGTGCTCTCCGGGATGGGCGGCACGAGCCCATCGCGCTTCGCCCATTCATTCAGTCGGCGCGCGACCTCGTATACCCGGGTTTTCATCAGGTCACCAATCGGCGCGATCGCTCCGCACATATCGCCGTAAAGCGTGCAGTACCCCGTCGCGATTTCCGACTTATTTCCCGTCGTAAGGACCAGCGCTCCGTAATGATTTGCGAGAGTCATTAAGATCGAGCCCCGGAGTCTCGACTGGAGGTTCTCCTGCGAAATGGCGTTTAGCCCCCCGCGTGCTTCGCCGATTTCTCGGCTCGCCGTCGAAAAAAGAAACTTTATGGGCCGCACTTCGAAGGGCATCCCGAGATTTTTCGCGGTGATTTCGGCGTCCGCGAGCGAATGGGAGCTAGAATACTGGGACGGCATCGCGATCCCGAAAACGTTTCCGCCGCCGAGCGCCCGGGTCGCAATCGCGGCGACTACCGCAGAATCGATGCCCCCGGATAGGCCTAAGATCGCGAGCTTAAACCGCGTGCGCTTAAAATATTCTTCGATCCCGTGGACGAGCCCGCGGGTCAGCACTTCGAGTTCATCGGGAGCCTGGTCTTCACGAGTGGCATCGGTGGAAGAATCAAACACATTCTTCTCCGTGTCGAATACCGCATAGGCATCGCGAAACGCCGCGAGACGTCCCGCGATCTTTCCACCTGCGTCGACGGCGAAACTCGCGCCGTCGAAAAGCACGTC
>JANXTV010000245.1 GCA_025352185.1 Oligoflexia bacterium | reverse complement strand
CCGGCTTTAGCGCGATCGTAGCGATCCAGGGGAGGAGCCCGCAGAACGTAACGGCGCCAATTTTCAAGAGTGTTTTCGGTTCACGCCAGTAAAGTACGATGGCCAGCGGTACGAGGTGGATGGCGTTAAAATGCAGCATGGCTCCGGCCCACAGGAACAGGGCGACGGGGTGAAAGAACTTACGTTCGCGTAAAAACCCGGGAAAACCGAAACGGTAGCCGAAAAGGATGAGAACTCCCATGAGGCCAATGAGGGATTCGGGACGAGTAATCACGGAAGACCACCGAAGAATCGGCTCGAAGGTGAGTGCGATGGCCGCGGAAAAAACGAGGAAGAGCGGAGCATTTCCGCGAAGTAAGGAACGGAGAATAAAAAATACCGAGAGAAACCAACCGGAAAGAGGGAGGAGTTTTAGAGCGTGCGGACCGTCGAGTCCGATGCCCCGAAAAATTCCGATCAAGATCGGAAAGAGCGGCATCGTATTAAAATTCCAGATCCGGTACGTCGGTTCGAAGGGGGCCTGCGGAATCATCACCCAGCGCGGTGGCCAGGAAAAAAGATCTTTAGAGACGAAAAAGAAGGCCGAGTCGTCCGGCCACGGAACCGGATTAAAGGAGAGCGAAGAGATCCAAACCCAGACGATCCCGATGAGCGGGACGAGGAGGATCCACTGGCGACGGTATTTCCCTAATTGCGTCATATTCTTCGTTTAGCTTAAGCCCGAGTGGTCTCAGCTTGCCATCGCGTTTTAAGGTGCACTACAGTGAAGTGAGGCGCGGAATACGATCATGGGAAAATGGTTTTCTAAAAACGTGGAGCTCGGCTCTCCCTTACAGATTTCGAAATGGCGGAAAATTTCGATTTCGTCATGGCGGGTAACTCAGGATTCCAGCATCGTTTCGATTCTGGATCTGGACGCGGAGCCCGCGCTCGCCTACCTCGCGTCACTCCAGCCCCAAACCCCGATTAAATTAACCCTCACGCACCTGGCGGCACAGGCGCTCGGCCGGACGTTTGCGAAATATCCAGAAGTGAACTGCCTCTACCGTATGGGAAAACTTTATCCCCGAAAGTCGGTCGATGCGTGCGTGCTCGTCGCCTCCGGGCGTGGCGGTATGCGAGGGAGCGAGGATCTTTCGGGATCCGTCGTAAGGAACGTGGATAATATCGGGGTCGTAAAGATTGCCGAATCCCTCGTCCCGGAGGCACGCACGATTAAAACGGGAAAGGACACCACTTTTCGAGGGATTAAACATTACATCGGTTCCTTCCCGAATTTTATCCGGCGTTACCTCGTGAATTTTACGGATATTCTCACCCATAGCCTAAACCTCTGGTCGCCGATTCTCGGGATAAAACGCGACTCTTTCGGGAGCTTTATGCTGACGAGTGTAGGATCCCTCGATATTGAATTTGCTATCCCTCGTATCTTTCCGCAGTCGAGGAACGTGATGATTATGTCGGTCGGCGCGGTCCGGGAAAAGCCGGTCGTCCGCGACGGAAAAGTCGTAGTGGGAAAGCAGATTAAGGTCGTTTTTACGGCGGATCACCGGATCGTAGACGGTCTTCATGCGGCCTACCTTTTAAAGGAATTCCAGGCGTGTTTTGAGCACCCGGAGCACTCGCCCGTCGCGTCCGTAGAGGCGAACGCCTAAAGTTGTTTTCGGGTTGAATGTCTACCCCCGAGTCGGTAATTGGGGGTCATGAGATTCAGGGCGTTTGTGATCGTGGCGGGAATGATTTTAGGAACAGCGGCCCATTCGGCGGAGTTTACCTACGAAGATCTCGTTTCAATCGTGAAGAATAAGTCGATTACGACGATCGATACACTCCTCCCTGAACTCCCGGAATCCCTGCGCGGGGGATACACGCTGATGAAGAAGAGTCGCAGTCAGCAGGAGGCAAGTTTTCAGAATCCGCGTGCGATCCTCTTCGGCGAGAACGGAAAACTCACCTGCGCTTTTAATGGCGACGCTTCTCAGGACGGCTACGATCTTCTCGAATGCATCCAATTTCGGGAAAAAGAAAAGGCCTTCGACCTCCGTCAAATCGAGTTCCCTTCGAAGTTGAACGGACTTACGGGTCCGCGTTTTTCCGAACGGAATCGATCTGCCGACGGAAAAATTTCCTGCCTCGGGTGCCACGGCGGCGCCGACCCTCGCCCGAACTGGAACGAATATCCGAACTGGCCGGGGGCCTACGGTGAAGACGACACGAGTTTAGGGTCCGATGCGACCGCGTACGCCGAGTACGAAAAAACCCGCGATTCCCATCCCCGTTACCGGTGGCTCATCCAAGAGAAAACGAAGGGCGCACCTTTCGAAGGTGGCGGGCTTTTCGCGCGACCAAACCTCGTATTCGGCGATCTTATCGGACGAATGAACGGACGACGAGCCGGTCGCTTATTCCAGGCGAAGTCGAATGAGTGGCAGTCCCTCGGCTTCGCATTCCGCGCGCTCGAGTGCACTCCAAACGCCGACCAAATAAAGAAACTAAAAATTTCCCGCGCGGATTACCTGAAGTTAACGGATCTCGAAGTTCTTTTTAAGCAGACCGAAATTCCGAGCCGTAGCTTCAAGACCGTGACTCTGGACGATAATTCGAAAAATCAGGCTTCGTACGAACACCAGTCGGGATTCACGTATCTTTCGGATAGCACCGCAATGGCGATCGTCATGGACCGGATCGAGGCGGGCGATGACGTCCTCCGCGTGGGGGTTGAGAAAATCATCGCCTCTCCGGATAACCGTTCGGGCGCGGCCGACCTTCTCCAGTTTCAGCGACTGAATCAGATTCTGCCCGACCCCGACCATTTTTCCACGGTGAGTAATCGATCGACTAATCTCACGTATATCTGCCCACGACTCGTCGATTTATTCGCCGAAGCGTTCGTAAACGCGAACCTCCAGTAAGCGACTACTTCTTCGATTTTACTTTTTCGTCTTCGATCGTAAAGTGCTTCATCACGCGGCGTACGCCCTTCAGCACCCCTTCGAAGTCGGTGAGGGAAGAGAGCCCCATATTCGAATAGCGGTGGGCGAGGCCCATGCGCATTCCGTGGAGGACTTCGGAAACAATCTTCGCCTCGGCCGCCGAGATACCAAAAAACTTCTGGAGTCGGCTTCGTACGAATTCGACGTACTGCTGATCGAGTTCCGCGATCTTCAGTCCGATCGGATTATGGGTGCCGGCATAACGGTAATAAAGTGCAAGCACGGCGGGGTTTTTCCCCGATTCGCTCAGCATGCGAAAGGTCCCTTGGAAAAGGCTCGCGCGGACTTCATCGGCCGACTTCTGATTCAGTAAGCCGTCGACTTTCGCGAACTCTTTTCCGATCGCGTCGAGACTGTAGGTAATGAGGGAGTCGGAGCTTTTTCCGATGTATTTATAGATCCAGGCGCGGCTGACTTTAGAGACCTCGGCGACGCGCGTATGCGAAAGGTTTTCGATACCGCTCAAGTGCTGGTCGAGGGCGAATTCGACGAGTCCATGCCAGTTTTCGCCAGCTCCGGCTCGGACAAGAGCCGTACCTTCTTCACCGTCTTCCGAGAGAATTTCTAAGCCGCGAATCTCATTCTTGAGCACCACGCCGCC
>JANXTV010000463.1 GCA_025352185.1 Oligoflexia bacterium | reverse complement strand
CATCCCGGAAAGTTTCGAATACATCCGGAAATAGTTCTGGAAAGTGATCGTCGCGAGCGTTTGGTTTTCGCTCTCGATGGCCACGCCTTCCTTCGCTTCGATCGCCTGGTGGAGTCCGTCCGACCAGCGGCGTCCCGGCATCAGGCGCCCCGTAAATTCATCGACGATCATCACTTCGCCGTCGCGGACGACGTAGTCGACGTCACGCTTAAAGAGGACGTGCGCGCGGAGCGCTTGGTTCACGTGGTGGAGGACTTCGATGTTCATCGGATCGTAGAGATTCGTCGTCCCCATCCGGCTTTCCATCTTATCGATTCCGGATTCCGAGAGGGACGCGGATTTCGACTTTTCGTCGACCGAATAGTCGACGTCTTTAACGAGTCCGCCGCCGGCCCGGATGTGGGCATCGATTTCGGTGTAGAGGTGACTCGAATCGTCCGAAGGTCCGGAGATGATGAGCGGAGTGCGCGCTTCGTCGATCAGAATGGAATCGACCTCATCGACGATCGCGAAATTCAGCTCGCGCTGTACGTAATCTTCGAGACGGAACTTCATGTTATCGCGGAGGTAATCGAAGCCGAATTCGTTATTCGTCCCGTAGGAGATATCGGCGGCGTAATTTCGTTTCCGCTCGGAGTCGGTGAGCCCGTGGACGATGATTCCCGTCGAAAGTCCGAGGAACCCATAGATGCGGCCCATGTGTTCACTATCGCGGCGAGCGAGGTAATCGTTCACGGTGATGAGGTGCGTGCCCTTACCCGAAAGCGCGTTTAGATAGAGGGGGGCGGTAGCGGTCAGGGTTTTTCCTTCCCCCGTTTTCATCTCGGCGATTCGGCCGCGGTGGAGGGTGAGTCCGCCGACCAGCTGCACATCGTAATGGCGCTGACCTAAAATTCGTTTACTCGCTTCGCGGACGACGGCGAATGCTTCGGGCAGTACCGCATCGAGCGACTCCCCGCGGGAGATGCGTTCTTTAAATTCGGCGGTCTTCGCTTGGAGCTGGGCATCCGTTAGGGGAGAGATCGATTTTTCCAGATCACTGATGCGGCCAACGATCGGGTTGATCGCTTTCAGCTCGCGGTCGTTCTGGGTCCCGAAGATTTTTTGTGCGAAATTTAATAGTGCCATAGCTGTGTGATTTTAGGGGGGGGAGGGGGAAAAAGACATTGGATTCACAGGGGATATAAAGATTAATGGCGCCCGCGACGGCCGAGGATTAGTTTTCTAGAATGTAGGAGAGTGGATCGACGGGAATCCCGTTCACGCGGACTTCGTAGTGGCAGTGCGGACCGGTCGATCGTCCGGTGTTTCCGAGGAGCGCGATGTTATCGCCGCGACGCATCTTTTGGCCCTGTTTCACCAGAATCTTCCGGGTGTGCGCGTACCAGGTTTGTAAGCCGTATCCGTGATCGAGAATAACGGTTTGACCGTAGCCCGCTTTCGTCGACGCGAAGGTTACGACGCCGTCCGCCGTAGCTCGAATCGGGGTACCGGGGTGATTCGCGATATCGAGGCCTTCGTGCATTTTTACTTTTCCGCCAAACGGAGCGCGACGCGTTCCGAACCCGGAAGTGAAGTAGCCAATCGCGGGCTTTCGCGTCGGCAGTGCGGCGAGAAACGCTTTTTGGTCCACGAGGTGCTCGTACTGGTCCTGAAGTCCTTGCTCAAGCGTAAGGGATTCGGCCGTGAGGGACGAAATTTTTATATCGAGTTCGTTATATTGATTCTGGAGCTCGACGTGCTCGGGATCCCGCGGATCGAGTTCGGCTTCGATCGCCGCGACTTCCGCTGGCACCGATTTTTCGCCGCCGACGTTCGCTACCGCGTCCGGGAGATTCTTCTGCAGGGCCGCGACGCCGCCGCGGTCCTCCGCTCCGGTGATCACCTTCAGACGGGTCGAGAACGTCTTCACGCGTTCCATCGCGCTCTCGAGGGTACCCATTTTCGTTTTAAAAATCTGTACTGACTGCCGGAGTCGCCGGTTCTCCGTATTCAGTTCGTTATTTTCGCCGACCTGGCTCATGACGTAGCCGTAGTTCGCGATCATCACGCCGACGAGGACGATCGTGACGGCGATGGCGATCGCGCCGAGGCGAACGAGCCACGCCGGAACGAGGATCTTCCGAATCTGGGTCGTTTTCTCGGGCACGATCATGATCGTGTAGAACCGATTTCCGGTATTTTTCATCGTTCGACTCCGGTTTCTACTCCTGGGTAGCGCGCGAGAAGCGCAGTAATATTATCGTCTCCGCCGCGGTCGTTCGCGCCCTGGATGAGGGTTTCGGCCAGCGTTTTTAAGAGCGGCTCGAAGCCGCGTTCGCGTCCTTCGTAGGAAGGAGAATCGAGTCCGGCGAAATAAACTTCATTCGCCATCTCAAAAATCGTTAAATCGTCGAGCGGACCGGTAAGGCCGTCGGAACAAAGAAGAAAGAGGTCTCCGGCGGCGGGCTCGTATTCGTAAAGGTCGATTCCGAAATGAAGATCGAAGCCGACCGAACGAGTGATGACGTTTTTCATCCGGTCCGTTTTCAGCTGGTCACGGGTAATCATCCCGGCCCGAAGTTTTTCCTGTACGAGCGAATGGTCGCGCGTAATCTGCCAGACTCCGTCCCGACGAATGAGGTAGCTCCGCGAATCGCCGACGTGCCCAATCCA
>JANXTV010000202.1 GCA_025352185.1 Oligoflexia bacterium | reverse complement strand
AGCCCCGGACGCGTAAAGATCGGATCGAAAAGGAGCGTCGTCTCGCCGTCTTCGAGGATAAGGCCCGCGACCCCGATCCACCGCGCGGAGAGTTCAGCGCGAGCACTCGCCGTCAGTAAAATCGACCCCAGTGCGATCGCGAGAAATCGGCGCACCGCCGGACTACTTACCCGTCATCTTCTTGAAGAATCCGGAGATTCCTTTTTTCTCGGACTGGGCGAGGATCTCGGCCGGATCTTCACCGCCGAGAAGTTCCTTCGCGGCTTCCGCGGTCATCTTTCCTTCGGCGACGGCCTTCGCGACGATCTGCTTCGCGTCCATCGCATCCATCGGCTTATCGGCGGGGAGTGCCCCGGCGCTGGCCATGCCTTGGGCCATCATCATCTGCATCGCCATCTGGGAAAACTCCGGCGGCAGCATTTTCTCAAATTCCGCCGACTCGCGCGAAACGTCCTGGCCGGCCATCGCTCGTTGCATCAGCGCCTGCAGTTTTGCGAGCTGCGCTTTCGGGAGGCGCTGCAGAGTTTTCGCCATCTGCTGCATCATCGCCGGATCCATCTGCGACGGATCGAAGCCGCCCATTCCGGGATTCGCGCCGGCGGGAGGTGCCGAGGGCATACTTAATTTCGGCGCGGCGTCGACGCCGTGGCAGCGCTTATATTTTTTCCCACTCCCGCACGGGCAGGGTTCGTTTCGTCCCGTTTGTTCGGGGACGGGGGTGTTCGAGGCCGTAGTCTGGGTGGTCGCGGGAAGGTTCGTGTCGTTCATAAAAGTAGGTTCGTTTTAAGCGAAACGGGGGAAAGTTCCCAGCGCTTTCGAAGGCGAGAACCGGGCTTGACCATCCGCCCCAAGCCCCTTAGCCTTAATGGAAATGACGAGCACCACCTCCGTTCCGAGCGACTTCCAGCGGCACCGCACCGTTTTATACGATTCCCTGGCGATTTTTGTCGCGGCGTTCGGGTTTTTCCTCTTCAACATTAAATTCCCGGGCACGAAGAATTTCGACGAATTCCACTATATCCCCTCCGCCCTGCAGTGGATCCAGGGCATCGAAAACCAGAACTGGGAGCACCCGCCGTTCGCGAAAATCCTGATCTCGCTCGGCGTCCGCTGGTTCGGAGACGAGCCGTTCGGATGGCGTTTCATGAGCGTCGTCTTCGGGGCCTTCACCCTCGTCGGGATGTACCGCCTCGCCTACGCGCTCTTCGGAAACGATCGCCGTGCGGCCTGGGTCTGCGTTTCCCTCACGATGTTTAATCAGCTCCTCTACGTCCAAGCCCGCATCGCGATGCTCGACACCTTCATGATGGGCTTCCTCGTCTGGTCGCTCTACTACTTCGTCTACGCCATCGACCCGCTCGGTTTCGACCCGCGGTGGGTTCGCCGGGCCGGAGTTTTCATGGGGCTCGCGGTCGCCTGTAAATGGTTTTCGCTCGTGCCGTGGGTAATGTGCGGAGTACTCCTCCTCGCGCAGTCGATTCGGTTAAAGTCGCGCGGGCGGTTCCTCGACGTACTCATCTACTGGATCGCCCTGCCGATGGTCGTCTACTACCTCACGTTCATGCCGTACCTTTATATTAAGCGGGAGCCCGCCTATACCGTCTGGGAACTCTTAACCGATTTCCAAACCCGGATGCTCGACGGCCAGAAACGCGTCGTGAACTCGCACCCTTATATGAGTACGTTCACCGACTGGATCATCATGAAGCGGCCAATCTGGTACGCCTTCGATAAAGAAGGACCGCAGGATGAATACGTCCGCGGCGTGATCCTCCTCGGGAATCCCGCGATCATGTGGGGCGGGTTAGTCGCCATTATCGGTCTCGTCGCCGCGTTCTTCTGGGAACGCTCGAAAGCGACGTTTCTCATTCTCTATTTTTATTTCGGCTTCGCCCTCTGCTGGATCGCGATTCCCCGGAAGGTCGCCTTCTATTATTACTACTACCCCGCCGGCATGATGCTCTCACTCGCACTCACCTACTGGATCATTAAGTCAAAGCGGGACTGGGTGGCGTTTCTCGCGTTCGGCGTGGCGTTCGGGTTCTTCTTTTACTTCTTCCCGATTCTCGCGGCATTACCCATTCCTTCGAGTAGTTTCACGAAGTGGATGTGGTTTAATACCTGGATCTAGGGTCCGGGGACGGGGCAGTTTTCGGCTGGAGTTTCAGTTTCTGTTTCAGTTTCAGTACAGTTTCAGTTTGGAAGCGGGGCGGGTACGCGAATTGCCTTTGCTATTCCAATGCTTAAGAATTTTCGGGCCTTCCAGATTGCTAAAGAGATCCATTGGCGATGCGCCGACCTAAAGATTGCGCCGTTCCTGCGAGATCAGCTGATGCGGGCAAGTAGCAGCGTGGCCCTGAATACCGCCGAAGGGTCCGGAAAGCGGACGTCCCCAGACCAAGCTCGATTCTACGGAATCGCATTAGGTAGCCTTCGCGAATGCCAAGCCATCCTAGAACTCGAGCGAATAAACGATTCAAAACTAATTGGTTTTATCGATGAGCTAGGCGCGATTCTCTACACCCTGTCCCACCCGTTCCCAAAAAACTGAAACTGGACTGCAACTGAAACAGAAACTGCAACTCCAGCCGAAAACTGCCCCGATCCCCGCTTTCTCAGCCCTTCGCCACCGCCGTAATCGCATTAAAGATTGGCTGATAGATCCGAAAAGCGTAGGCCGTTTTCAGACCGAGGCGCCGCTGAATCTCATTCTCCCGGACTCCTCCCCGAAACCATTCGACGACCGCCGAATGCCGAAGCGTCCGCGGCGTCACGCCCTTAAAGCCGAGCGCTTCCGAGACCGATTTCACGAGCATCTCGATGCCGCGTGACGTGATGCCGAGCGACTTCTTTCCGATCCGGATCGGGCCGTGGCGATTAAATCCGACGAAACAGACTTCATCGGCGATATCTTTTTCCGAAGTCGTGCCGGCGAGGCGGAGGGCCTCCGCGCGAAGCTTTAGAAATGCGGAGGCGGTCTTCGGCGTGAGCCCGCATTCTCGCTCGGACTTCCCAGAGAACGCAACTTTCGCCAGTCCGACGGGGTCGCGGAGCTGCACGGCGTGGGGAAGAGATACGGCGGACCAGCGAAGCTTCGAGGCTTCACTCACGCTGCAGCCCGTATCGGAAAGGAGGGCGAGTAAGGACTGATTCCGGAGCGCGAGGAGCGACTCCTGCGGGAGTGTCGCGAGCTTCTCCCGGTAGGCATCGAGCGCGATCGTCTCGGGCACGCGTTCGATTTTCTCGGGCGCGGGCATTCGCTTCGCAATATCGAGGTCGAGCTTCTTCCGCACGGTTAAATAGTTCATCAGCTTACGCACGGTCATGAGTTTCCGGCGGCGGGTGTTCGTTTTTTGACCGTTCGTTTTCAGCCAGTCGTGGAAACGTTCGAGATCCTTCCGGGAAACCGATTTTAGATCGAGGACTTGCTTAGAGCCCCTCGACTTCTGCATGAACTCCGCAAAACTCTGGAGGTCGTAGGCGTAGGACGCAACGGTGTGCCCCGATTTTCCGGAACCCTCGAGGTGCCCGGTAAAACTCTTTAGCGCGGCGGCGTAGGCCATCGGGCCGCGGGGTTTTTTAGGAGCGGGATTTTTAGAGTTGGGCTTCTTCGGGTTCGGACTTTTAGGGGCCCCGGACCCTCTCCGTTGCGCTTTCGTCATGCGTCGATCATACTAGGAACTGCACGGAAGCATAGGCAAAAACTCGCAAAGGATATGCGAAATTATGGTTCGAAATCACCGCAGTAAAGTCCTGGCGCTGGGTCTGCTTTTTAGTACGGCGTGGACCGCGTCCAGCGCATGGATTGCGCATCCGGCGGAGGCCGCTACCCCACCCCCGAAGCTCGAAGCCCCCGATCTCTCGGTTCTCGATATGGGAACCTCGGCGGAAGAACACATGGTTTCGGGCGGTGACGTCCCGGCTACTCCCGAGAGCGGGATGGAGAATCCGGAAGACCTTTTAAAATCCTCACCGATGAATACGGCGATCAAGCCGAAGAAAGCCGCGCAGGCTGCCGACGGGCTTCCGGGGAAACTCGCGCCCGTGCGGTCGTTAAAAGCGGCCGCTCCGAAGGCTTCCGAACTGCCGCCGTTACCGGCCGCCCCGCCCGCGTCGCCTCCTCCCGCTTCCACCGTCCAGGAACTCGCACCGTCAGCGACCGAACCGCTGGCGGAATCTCCCGCCGCGGAGGAACTACCCCCGCCCGTAGAAGATACG
>JANXTV010000185.1 GCA_025352185.1 Oligoflexia bacterium | reverse complement strand
TCACGGCTTGTTCCGCACCCTTATCGGCAAGCGTTCCTTTATCGATCTCATTTAAAATCCGGTTCAACATATCGCCGAGGAATACCGACATAATCGCGGGAGGCGCTTCGTTCGCCCCTAAGCGGTGATCGTTCCCGGACGAAGCGATCGCCGCGCGGAGCAGTCCAGAATATTTATAGACGCCTTTCAGGATCGAACTCAGAACCAGCAGAAACCGAAGGTTCTGGTGTGGGGTTTTTCCTGGATCGAGGAGGTTCATACCGTTTAAGTCTTCACCCGAAGCGGTAACCGCGAGCGACCAGTTATTATGTTTTCCGCTCCCATTCACTCCCGCGAACGGTTTTTCGTGGAGCAGAACCGCGAAGTGGTGGCGCTGGGCTACTTTTCGCAGAACTTCCATCGTGAGTTGGTTATGGTCGGTCGATACGTTCGCTTCCTCAAAAATCGGAGCCAGTTCGAACTGATTTGGCGCCACTTCGTTATGCCGGGTTTTCGCCGGGACCCCGAGCTTGAACAGTTCGTGTTCGACTTCAGACATGAAGGAAAGGACGCGAGTCGGGATTGCGCCGAAGTAATGGTCTTCGAGCTGCTGTCCCTTCGGGGGCTGGCCCCCGAGGAGCGTACGGCCCGTCATGATGAGATCCGGACGGAGGGAATAGAAGGTGCGGTCGACCAGAAAATATTCCTGCTCGGCGCCGAGGGTCGGGACGACGCGGTTTACGCCGGAAAGCCCCGTGAGCTTCAGAAGCTCCACCGATACTTTCGAGAGCGCTTCCATCGAACGCAGCAGTCCCGTTTTCTCATCCAGCGCATCGCCGTGGTAGCTAATGAAGACCGAAGGAATACAGAGAGTCTTCGAGTTCATCGACTCCATGATGAACATCGGAGAGGAAGGATCCCACGCGGTGTATCCGCGGGCTTCGAACGTCGTCCGCATGCCGCCCGAAGGGAAGGAGGAGGCATCCGGTTCCGACTGAATCAGCTGGGATCCCGAAAATTTTTCCATCGGATGACCCTGGTCATCGAAGGTAAGAAACGCATCGTGTTTTTCGGCCGTGTTCCCGGTCTGCGGTTGGAACCAGTGGCAGAAGTGGGTACAGCCTTTACCGATCGCCCATTCCTTCGCGGCGTTCGCGACCGTGTTCGCGACTTCACCGTCGAGTTTTTTACCGAGGTCGATCGTCTGGCGCAGTTTTTGGAACACTTCCTTCGGGAGCTTCTCTTTCATTTGGGAGATGTCGAAGGTGTTAATGCCGAAGAATTCGGAGACCGGCATTCTCTTTCCATCTTCGTCTCGTGGAGGATCGATTTTACGATTCGGACGATTTTGGATTTCGCGGATCGACTCAAAACGTGCTTTCGCACCCGTTCCTAGACTCATACAGTACCGCCTCCCAGCGGGTTGCCTTTCGGCGTGGAGGGAAGGACGCAATGCCCTCCCTAACTTTCGCGGTACTGTTTTTTCGAATTAACCGGAGGTTTTCGGCCCCAAGCTTTTAAGGATCTGCTCGCACTCAGCGATCCACTTCTTTAATTCGCCCCTCGCTCGCTCTTCCGAAACGGCGCCCGCCTGGCTGGCAAAACGCATCGTTTCCGTGAACTCTAACAGCGCGGAGACCCGCTGCCACAGATTCTCGGGGATTTTACCCGAATCGACAAGGGTCTCTTTCAGTTCGGTCCGAGTGAGTCCCCGGGCAGTCACCCCAAATCGATCAGATAGAGCCTCTTCAAGCCTCAGCTCTAAAAAGTCAAAACAGCTTAAAATTTCTGGGAAAGGTAGACGCTGTGCCTCTTCTGCCTGGCGTCGGACCTTCGACCATTCCCGGTCCAATTGATTTCGTTTACGTGCGCCGGCACCCAGGGCCCGAACGGCGGCAAATATCCGACCCCGGAAGGCGAGGATCAGTCCGAGCGCAAACAGAACTCCGAGGCCACCCAGAATCGAATTCCGGTGAGTTCCCAACGCGCGGAAGGTCGAGGCCCGGGCCTCGCCGCCCTTCGCCGGATCACCAGAGAAAAGATCAAAGACGCGTTTTGCCCCCTTCTCGGGAGTCGCGATTTCCTTCGACGGATCCATGCGCGCCGGCGCTTGGTTTTCCGCGCCCGGATCTCCTTCGTTCACGTGAACCCGAATCGCTTCGGTCGATTTCCGCACGTACTGATTCTTCTTCGGGTCGAAAAATCCGAGTTCGACGGCCGGAAGGGTATAGTCCCCCGCCTTCCTCGGAATCAGGAGGTATTCAAAAATCTTCTCCCCCATTCCGGCTTTTCCCTTCGTCTGGCTTTTCGCTTCATAAAGCTCAAACCCATCGGGAAGCGGAATTTTCGGAGTTTCGATATTCGAAAGATTTCCGGTCCCTTCAACCTTCAGCGTGAGAGAAAGTGCTTCGTGTGCTTTTAGGTCGGTGCGGTCTACGGCCGCAATCACTTCGAAATCTCCGACCGCGCCGGTATAGCTTAGATCCTTGGGCACTTCGGGGAGGGGAAGAACGTCGACCAGAATCGTTTCACTTCGCAGACTCTCCGTACGCGGTTGGCCATTTTGAAAGAACTGTTGAAACAGATCGTCCTCGTCACCGAATGGATCGATGTTTCCTCCCCGCTTTCTCTGTTCCTCAATATAAGTCGCTTTTACTTCCATCGGATCGATCGTGAGTTTCCCCTCTTTCAGGGGATAAGCGGCGAACGATGCGATTAAAACTCTGCGGTACGCCGTGCCGTCGAGGACCACTTCCTGAGGGGTGAGCTGACCCCGGAGGACCGGTACGTCGAGTTCCTCCTTCAGAAATCCATTCAGATTCGGATAACGATCCGCCGTCGCGTTAAAACTCCGCGCCCGTGAATAAAGGTAATAGTTTACGACGATCTGCTGGCCTCGGTACGCCTTCGTTTTATCAACTTCCGTACGGAGGAAGAGTGTCGTCCCGCGCGGTTTCTTCGCCGCTCCCCGAAGTCCGGATCCCGCGCCTCCGTATCCGTTCGGCGGCGGCGTTCCGCCTCCGCCCCCCGTAACGACGACGGTCACGGGATTCGCGGTATAGGCCTGCCCGCCGACTTTAATTTTTATATTCGTGATCGCGAGCCGCCCCGTGGTTTTCGGACGAAGCACGTAAGTAAACGAACGAGTAAATTTCGCGCCGAACTTTCCAGAGTTCGAATCGTAATAGCTTTGAACGAATGAACCCTGATAGTTTTGGATTTCTTCGAAATTAGGGGCGCTGAATTCGGGTGTTTCAACCGGAACGGTTCCGTCGGCTTCTACCACGAGCTTCACCGATACGGATTCGTCTTGTGCGATTTCGTCCCGATCAACTTCTGAACGGAACTCCACGGCACTCGCCGAACTCGTGAATAGAGCCAACGAAAGGGAAACAACGCCGAAGATTTTAAGGCGAGGGAAACCCATCTACCAATCCTTCTCGAGCGGTTGCGGCCGCCCCTTTGCACGTTTCATCTTATCCTGAAGATCCTTTTCCCGTCGCGCGAGTTCGCTCATCACGCGGTTCGCGTCTTCGGGAGAAAGTTTCTGGGACTTAAACTCACGTTTTCCGTTCGATTCTTTATATTTTTGGGGTTGCTGCTTCTTACCCTTTTCGTCGCCATCTTTCGGATCCTTCTTCTGATCCTGATCTCCATCCCCCGAATTCTTTCCCGACTTATTTTTATCGTCGTTCGGATCCCCTTTATCATCATTCGGATCAGATTCCTTACTGTCCCCACCTTTTCCCTGCGACTGCTTCGCTTGGAAGAGGAGTTCGAGATTCTTTCGGATTTTCGACTCGAGCTCGGGATTTGGATTAAAGGCATTCTGTTCCAGCGCCGCGAGGTAGGATTCCGCCGCACCTTCGAGGTCCTTCTTCGAAGTGCGCGCAATCCCCTGATTATAGAGGGCGCCTGCCGCAAGGTCGGGCTTCTGCGCCCGTTTAGCGCTTTCGGCCGTTTCCTGGAAAACTTTCGAGGCGTCGTCCCACTTCTCCTCTTTCAAATGGATCGCTCCTTGATTAAATCGGAGTTCAGTCGAACGAGGGTCCTCGACCTGGGCGTTCCCGAACAGTTCTTTCGCTTCACTCACTCGGTCCTCATTAAACGCCTTCAACGCCTTTTGATTTTCCCGGTAAGCCTGAAAATCATCCGCGGACGCGGAGGGCGAAAAGGTAAAGACCCCCAACCCGACCATCACGAGGGCCGTAACCGTGCGCGCTGCGATCCGGCGCGAGGGAAGAGCGAGCTCTAGAAAGAAAAGGGCGAGCGCGATACCCAGTGGCCACTGGAACCGCTCTTTTCGAATGGTGATCTTCTTTTCCGCAAATTCACCTCGCGAAAGGGCGCCCAGATCCGAAGCTAAGTCGTCGAGTTCGTTTTCAGAAGGGGTAATTGCCCAAAACTTTCCGCCCGAATCCGAGGCTAATTTCTGGAGAGAAGAGGGATTAAACTTAGTGACGACGGTTTGCCCCGATCGATCTCGCTTAAAACCGACCGACTGCCCTTCGGGATTTCGAATCGGGATCGGTCCACCCTTTTCCGTTCCGACTCCGAAAACGTAAAGCCTGAGATTTTCCTTTTTTAGTCGGTCGACGGCCGCTTTAATCTGATCCTCATTATCTTCTCCATCCGATATCAGGATGATCGAACGACTCACGGGGATCTGACTATCCTTACTGGAATTATCTTCCGCGCCACGCTCGAGCGCTTTCAGCGCCGTTTCTAGTCCCGCTCCGATATCGGTACCCTGGGCCGTCACACTGTCGGTCGTAAGATTATCGGTCGTTTCGGCTACGTAATCGAGATCGGTCGTAAGCGGTGATAGGAGGACGCTATTCCCGGCGAAAGCAACGAGCCCCACCCGGTCGCCCGCCGTACGCTCGAGGAGCCTGCGAATGAAATGCTGAGTTTTCTTCAGTCGGCTGGGAACGACATCCTCGGCGAGCATACTTTGGGAAACGTCGACCACGACCATCAGGTCGAGGCCGGTGGTCTTCAAGACTTCCTCCGTCTCTCCCCACTGCGGTCGAGCCGCCGCAAGCAAGATAAAGAGCGTCGCGGCGGACCAAACGAGGAGTTTCTTCTTCGATAAGTCCCAGTCGAGTTCCGGTGCAATGCGGGACCAGATTGCTTCGTCGGCAAATATCTTAAATCGCTCTTTACGACGCGTGATGAACGCCCGCCCGAGGATGTAGACGAGCGGTATGAACGCACAGGCGTAGAGCCATTTCGGATAAAAGAAGAAAATGCCCATGAGCTTCACGGGTAGACCCTCCACCAAAGGCGGGCGAGGATCCGTTCGAGTCCGAGCAGTAACAGGGCCACGAGGAGCGGTTTTCCGAAGAGTTCGTCGTACTGAATTTTCTCGTTCACCTTAATTTCGGATTTTTCGAGTCGATCGATATCGTGGAAAACTTCCTCGAGTCCCGCGCGGTCCTCGACGCGGTAGAACTTTCCGTCGGTCGCCTTCGCGATTTGCTTCAGGAGATCGGGGTTCAGCTGGTTATCGAACCACTGGTAGGTCGTGACCGTTTCACCGAGCATTCCACGACGTCGAATCGGCATCCGGACCCGACCTTCTTTTCCGATCGCAATCGTATAGACTTTAATTCCGAAGCCCGCCGCGAGATCACCCGCCGTTAAAGGATCGACTTGGCCGACGTTATTCTCTCCGTCGGTGAGGAGAATAATCACGCGGCTCTTCGCCTTCGAATTTTTCAACCGGCCGACGGATACCGCGAGTCCGTCGCCAATGGCGGTCCCGTCTTTCACCATACCGGTATCGGTGCGCGCCACCTCACGGAGAATAAGCCCGTAATCGAGGGTTGGGGGCACGAGGGTGAGGGCTTCACCCGAAAAAATGAGGTAGCCGATTCGGTCGTCATTACGCCGCTTAATGAAGTTTTCAATCGTGCGTTTCGCCGTCGTCATGCGCGACTCTTCCGCAAGATCTTCGATATTCATCGAGGCCGAGGTATCGAGAACCATCATGAGATCGACTCCCGACACCTGCCGCTGGGTCGAGCGGTGGCTCTCCTGGGGCCGGGCGAATGCCACGATCGCAAAAACCAGGGCCGCATAACGCAGGAACAGCAGAATCCGGGTCGGATCGAAGCGCCGCACGGATACGGGAATCGGAATCGAAAATCGAACCCGCGGCGGCTGATTCCGCTTCCGCCAAAAGACGTGAAAGATCGGTAAAAGGAGGATGAGAGCGAGCGCGAATGGATAGGCGAATTTCACGAACTCACCCGCCTTTCCGCACTCGCTGGTGCGACCGCCGCGACCTTACGGGTCGACGTCACGAGATCCCGAGCATCTTTCAGAAGGGACCGAGCTTCGTCGGCGCTCGGAACAATATTCGCGAACTTTATCGGGTCGAGAACGTTAAAGAGAGTATCTATTCTGCGGATCACACTTTCGTTCAGGCCGGGAGTTCCCGAACGTTCCCGGAGGAGGGCCATCAGTTCCGAGGTCGTGCTTTCCTGCGCATCAAACTGGAATCGTTCGGCGAGATAGAACTTCAAGGTCTCGGAAATACCGAAGGCAAAGGGCTTAAACTGGCCCTTTTCTAACATTCCCTGCTTCAATAATCCGTCGAGTCGATCGAGTGCCGCAACGTCATACGGCTTCTTCGGTAACATCGCTTTAAGTGCCTTAGCCGCTCGTCGTTTAATGGCACGAATGAGGAAAAATCCAGCGACGAGCACCACACCTAATAAAGTGAATCCGACCGCCGACTGAATCCAGAGCGGAAACGGAAGCCCGAGGGGTCCCAACGCCGGTTCTGGCTTCGGCGGCTCGCCCTTCCCATCGGTGTCCTTTAAATTACTTTTCGCCTCGATTTCTGTGGGATCCGTCATCGCAACGACGGTACCGGATTCGTCGACGACCGGAAGTGCCGGAACCTGGTACTTCCCGGCCACGAGTGGGATGAAAAGCTTCCCCGGCCGAAACAGAAATCCTTCTTTCAGGGACCCGACCTTCGGATCGATTTGCCAGTGGGGATCCCCGCCCTGCAAGGAATAAGAAATCGCGTCACCCACTCGAGTAGGACGATCGGCTTTCTGAGAAAAGGCAAACGAGACTGTGGGCAGCGAAGGCAATACCTTCGCGCCGGATTTTTCCGCCGCTGACGTCGGGAGCGCGAAAAACGCGCTAACCGCGACGCACGCGATGGCGCGCTTGAAAAAAGCGAACCACTGCTTGGACATGATCCTCCCGAGTCTCGATAGGTAAGATTTCGACGCCGGCACCCCGGCACGCATTTTTAAAGCGTCCGTCGATATCTTTCCGATATTTCTCAAACCAATTTTTAAACCGATAGGAACGGGGATCGACGATCCCCTCTTCTCCCGTTTCGGGATCGACGACGGCGATACTTCCGATATTCGGAATTTCCCATTCGTGGAGATCACTCACCCGTACGGCCACCACTTCATTTTTCCGGGCGAGTCGTTTCAGCGAAGTCTCGTAGTCAGTCGCCATAAAATCCGAAATCACGAAGACGATTCCGTGATGCTTCATGATTCGGGTTGCCGTCTCGAGCGCCCCGCGAAGATTCGTCCCCTTGGATTTCGGCTCCGTACCGAGAATATCGCGCACGATTCGGAGCAAATGGGATTTTCCCCGCTTCGGGGCTACCCGCTTTTCGATCGCTCCCGCAAAAAGAATTAACCCCGTCTTATCGCCGATTCGTTCGGCCGCGGTGGCGAGTAGGGCCGCGATTTCCGCGCTAGCCTCTCGCTTCGTCGTTTTCCGGGAACCAAATCCACCCGATCCCGAGAAGTCGACGACGAATAGAACATTCAGCTCGCGCTCTTCCTCAAACTTTTTAACGAGGGGTTCCCGGGTGCGGGCGCTGACTTTCCAATCGATGTGCCGTACATCGTCGCCCGCGACGTAGACGCGGTGCTCGGCGAACTGCATGCCTTGGCCCTTGAAATGGCTGCGGTAGCCGCCGCTCATGACGTCGTCAATCACCCGCTTCGTGGTGATCTCGATTAACTTCACTTTTTTGCGAAGCTCCTCGGAAAGCATTAAGGTACTTCGATCTGTTCGAGAATCCGCTTCACGATGGTTTCGGAGTCGATGCCTTCGGCTTCGGCCTCGAACGAAAGAATAATTCGGTGGCGTAAAACGTCGTAAGCAACGGTCTTCACATCTTCCGGAGTGACGAACCCCCGGTGCTTAATGAAGGCACTGGCACGCGCCGCCCGGGCGAGCGAAATCGTCGCCCGCGGCGAGGCTCCGACCGAAATATACGATTTTAGGCTCTCGAGTCCGTGCTTCTCGGGGAACCGAGTCGCAAAGACGAGAGCGAGGATATAGTCCTTAATCTTCTCGTCCATGTAGATCCGGGAACAGAGCTCCCGCGCTTCGAGGATCGTTGCCGGATGACAAATCTTTCGGGCCTTCGAATAACCCACACCCGACATCCGGTTTAAGATGCTTTTTTCTTCGGTAATGTTCGGATAACCAACGCGTACCTTAAAGAGGAAACGATCCAACTGGGCTTCCGGAAGCGGATAGGTCCCTTCCTGTTCGATCGGATTCTGCGTCGCGAGTACAATGAACGGCGCTTCGAGCGGATACGTGACTTCACCGATCGTCACCTGTTGTTCACCCATTGCTTCGAGGAGCGCGCTCTGAACTTTCGCGGGTGCGCGATTTATTTCGTCCGCGAGGACCAGATTTGCGAATACCGGTCCCTTCTTCGGAGTAAATTCTCCACTCTTCGGATTAAAAATCATCGTCCCGACGAGGTCGGCCGGGAGAAGGTCCGGTGTGAACTGGATCCGCTGAAACGTCG
>JANXTV010000456.1 GCA_025352185.1 Oligoflexia bacterium | reverse complement strand
AAAATGCGGCCCCCGTTAAAACGACGAGCCAGGCAACGTAAATCCAAACGAGAAGAATCGGAATGGCGCCTAAGCTTCCGTATATTTTATCGTAACTCACCACTCGCTTCACGTAGAGGCTGTATCCGATCTTTGCGAGGGACCAAACGAGTGACGTGCCGAGAGCTGAGATCAAGGCGGCTTTCCAGGAAACTTTCCGGTGGGGAACGTACCGATATATCCCGTAGAATACTCCGAGCAAAATCAGCAGAAAGGGGATTCCCGAGGGAAGAACCTGGGAGAGGGGAACGTCGAGGGAGGTGGCGAAACCGATCGCGAAAGAAAGGGCGAGAGGTCCGAGCGTGATAAAAAACCAGTAGCTCGATACCCGCTGGAAAATTCCGCGAGTAATCGGAGTCTTCCAAATCCGGTTAATTGATTTTTCGACACTCGCGAGCATCGACATACTCGTGATGAGGAGCCCGATCATTCCGGAGACTCCCAGCGCCCCGGCGTGAATATTTTCGATAAAGGAACGAATCATCGTGAGCGTGGCCTCGTCGGACCCTTCCGCCAGATTTTCGAAGATGATTGGTTCTAGGGCCCCGAAGAGCTTATCGAGGCCGCCGAAGGCCTTAAAGATCGAAAAAGAGACCGCCAGAAGCGGGATAATCGAGAGAATCGTCGTATACGCGAGGGAAGAAGCGGCCGTGCTGATCTCGGCGGCTTTAAACTGTTTCAACGTATCTTTAAGCGTGTCCTTAAGGACACTCCCGAGGGGTGGCGTCATGCGGTAGAATAGAAGTTTAAGGTCGTTTCCAGTCTATCCGAAGAGCCATCGAGAGAGTACCGCGAACTATGGTGAATGTTTCAGATTTTGCCGCCGAAAGTAAACTTGTCGAGTATGCCGCGTACCTCGCGGTATTCCTCGCGACTTACATCGTTGCGCGGATGCTCCTCTCCGAAGAAGAGAAGAACGCGGCCCAGGAAAATCTTGCCGACCTTCGGAACCGAAAATCGTCATCGAAACTCGTCCAAATCACGCGTCCCTTTTTTACTCAGTATGTCGTTCCCATGGTTCGGGGCAAGAAATACTGGGATAGCCGACGCATTGAGTACCGGAGACGCCTCATCACCGCGGGACTTCGGGAGGACCTCACTCCAGACGAATTTATCGCCTATAAGTTTTTTCTGATCGCTTTTTTCCCAATCGTCGGCCTTATTCTGAATGCCGGCGGATTTACGGATCTCGCTTGGTACACCATCATCGGAGCCGGTTTAGCGGGTTTTTTCTATCCAGATTTTTGGGTGAAAGGTCTGATCACTCGTCGGCAGAAGCAGATTCTGAAGTCGATGCCTTTCGTCGTCGATCTCCTTTCTCTATCCACGGAGGCCGGTCTGGACTTCATTGGCGCCATCCAAAAAGTTGTCGATAAAGCCGCGTCGAGCCCCCTTATCGACGAGCTTGGACAGATGCTCCGCGAGATTAAAGTGGGATCGTCCCGTTCTGACGCCCTCCGTGAAATGTCGAATCGGATCGGGATGACGGAAGTGAATAGTTTCGTGGCCATCCTGATTTCTGCCGACCAAATGGGAGCTTCGATCGGAAAGATCCTACGTCAGCAGTCGGATCAGATCCGTTCGGAACGCCTCCTCCGAGCCGAGAAGGAAGGCGCGAAGGCGGCTTCGAAGGTTCTACTCCCGAGCGTCATGTTTCTGTTACCCGCCGTTCTCCTCATGGTCGCCGGACCCTTCGTCCTGGCCTTCTTTAAGGGGAATTAGAGCCTCCTGCGTGTAAGAAATTTGACGATGACCTTAAATAAACAACGCAATCCTCAGATTCGCCTCATAAACCTAAAAGATCACAGGATTATTTCCGATAAGTGCCTTGTGGCGGAGTCCTTTTTTACAAGGTTCTTCGGCTGGATGGGAAAGGCTCATGCCGTTTCGGGAGAGGGAATTCTCTTTCCGAAATGCACGAGCGTTCACATGTGGTTTATGTCGATCCCAATCGATGTGGTTTTTTTACGCAACGAACGGGATCGAAAAGTAGTGACTTCGGTGCACTCGGTGCGTCCGTGGAAACTTCTTCCACTCAACGATTTTCGAGCCCACGAGGCACTCGAACTTCCGGCAGGAAGTGTCGCGAGCCTCGGAATCTCGGTAGGAGATGAGTTATGTATCGGTTGACCGTCATCGCTGGACCTAACGGCGCGCAGCCCGCGCGTGGGTCCAGCTATGCCGTAGACTCCGGTTCATTCTCGATCGGTCGCCACTCCCAAAACCAAATCGTCTTAAATTCTGGAAACGTATCAAAACGCCACTGCGTCCTCGTCGTTGATAATTCCGGAATCGCGATGGAAGACCAGGGCTCGGCGAACGGAACATTCGTGAACGGAAAGTTGGCGGCTAAAAAATCCCTACACTCCGGAGATCGCATCAGCGTCGGTGAATTTGTGCTCGAGCTAGTGGAAAGCGCCGATGAGCGTGGGCTTTCCATTTCGGGTGGCGGCGGAAATGTAATTCCGTTTCCGAATCATTATGGCCAACCGGGAGCCGGGCCCGCCGATACGAACGTCATGCCTTCGGTGGCTTCGGAGCCGGAAGAACCACCCATGCCGAAGGATATCTTCGGAAAATTAAAATTCTATTTTGATAAAACGATCCTTCCGTACTTTTTTGGTTTCAATGAACGTTACGAGTGGCGAATCGTGATCGGATCCCTTTTCGGGCTTTACCTCGTGATGAATCTTTTTATCTCGCTGTCGCCCTTAATGAACGAACAAGAACGTGCGCTGGAGCACGAAATTTTCGAACGGGCGAAAGTGATGGCGCGGGAAATCGCCGACCGAAATACCGGGTTCATGGCCGCGAAGGCCGAGTCTAAACTCGACATCGGGAGCTTCGATCGTGCAAACGGAGTTCGCGTCGCCCTCATCGTAGATCTCGAGAATAAAATTTTAGCGCCCTCGACCAAAGCCGGGCGTTACCTCGAGATCGGCAGTGAAGCGGGAGCGGCCGTAAAAGTTCGTAAGCTCTTACTCGACGAAA
>JANXTV010000116.1 GCA_025352185.1 Oligoflexia bacterium | reverse complement strand
CGCGCTCGGATATGCCCCGAAGTCGGGACTGCTCTTCATTTCTAGCGTCGGACTTCTGACGCTTTCTTTAAATATCATCACCTGGCGTTTTAAGAATCGCCGTGTGATTGCCGGCCTGATCGAACGTTACCAATAGGCGTTTAACGGTCGCAATTTCTCAGTCATTTCGCTGAATCTACCGATAGTACCGTAGATGGAACTCTTCCGAATGACTCGCACCCTTCTCGTCATCCTCGCCCTCGCCACGGGCATTACGTCGAATGTTTTCGCGGCTCCACTCGATGCCGCGAAGTGCGCCGAGTACCTAAAACTCACTCCCGAATATAAACTGGCGGTAGATCTCGTTAACTCCCTCGAGACGGCCGCGACGAACCGGGCCGAGCGAAAAAACGGAGTCGAGCAACTCTACCATACGAAGGGCCTCAGTCAGGAAGCGCTTACCCACGCCTTAACCGAAAGCCTCGTCATAAAATCCGATCTCCTAAAAGCTGAACTCTCGAAGTCGAAAAGTATCGAACTTCGAACGTACGATTTCATTTACGTGGGCGCCGGGATTCATAGCGCGATCGTGAAATCTTCTTTTAATCACGGACTGGACGGGGCGGTGAAGGCACCGCGAGTGCTGACCATCGAGGCGACGAGAGAGATCTCCGTTTTCGGTCGCACGGGAAAGTCGTTTCGAGGAAATACGCTCGAACATGCGGAAATCGGGACTCGCGAGATACCGGACGCAGAATTAAAATCGATGAGTCGGAATATTATTCCGAACGCGCCCATTCAGGTTTCCGACGTAGCGAAAACGGTGGTTCCGAACGCCGTCGAGTTTCAGCGACCGGCGGTGGCGGCCCACTGGGCCGAGCCGGGGGACTTTCTTTTCGAGTCTCCCGTCGTGACTTACGAAAAAGTTAGAGCCGGCCCGCGCGCCGGATATTACCGAGTGGTCATGGCCGACGGTGAAACGGTTTACGCGAAAGAGCTGGTGCTATCCACCGGGGTCGGGAAGGAAAAATTACCGTCGAAGGATCCGGCGAGTATAAAATTCATCGAATCCGAAAATAAAAAGAAAAATCCCCACGTCGTTTTCGTCGAAACCCAACTCGAGAATGCCCAACGTGACTCTGACCACGGGGTTAATTTTACGACTCCTTACGCGAATGCGGACGTGATTATCCTGGGTGGCGGTCACGGCGGGGCGATCGGAATCGAGGCACTCGAGGGTTTAGGTCCGAAAGCGCTTTACGATAAATTCGGCGGAGTTTCGAAAGTGAAAAAACCCAAGGGTTACCTTTGGGTGAACATGAAGGCGGATACGGGCGAAGAATTCAAGAAGGCGATTGGCGGCGGAACTCGCTACTACGAACTCGCTCCGCTCATCGATATCGGACGCATTAAAACGAATCGGTATTACGTGAATGAGGTCCTTCCGGGAGATACGAAGGCCGTAAAAATTTCCTACACGAATAAGGAAACGGGCCTCCCCGTGCTGGACGGAAATGGGAAAACGTTTTACCAAGAAGCGGACTACGTGATCTACGCCGTCGGTTACGAACCGATTAATGCAAAACTCGCCGCGGGCTTCGGAACCGGCATGCATTTCGAACCGGTGGCCGCGAAAATCACGCCGAACGATACCCGGTTAGTCCACGACGTGGACGTCACGGTCGCGACCCGACTCGTCGCCGAAGACGGAACCGTCGAGAACATCTACGCCGCCGGACCTTCGGCCGGGCAGATCCCGCACGAAAAGGATCCGGGCGGAAAAACCTCGGTCACGATTAATATTTTCGGGCCCCGTTCCGAAGGCTTCGGAAATTGGCTCCGCGAAAAGTTCCTCCGCGAAAACGCGAAAGTTGCTCACTAAATTTCGAGACGAATCAGCTCATCCGCTCTTCGCGCTTCACGCTGCGTTGACCGAGCGGGAGCACTTTTTTCCGGAGACGAATCGACTTCGGAGTGACTTCAATCCACTCGTCTTCATCGATCCACTCGATGCACTGCTCGAGCGACATCTTCCGAATCCCGGCGAGGGTGACGAGGAATTCGGCACCGGCCGAACGGATGTTCGTGAGTTTTTTCTCACGGCAACAGTTCACGTTCATGTCGTTATCTTTATTATTCTCACCGATGATCATTCCCTCGTAGACGGGCACACCCGGTCCGAGGAAAAGAACGCCGCGTTCTTCTAACGTGAGGAGCGCGTACTCGACGGTGTCGCCCGTTCGATCCGAGATGAGCGCGCCGTTATTCCGGTGCGCGAGCTGTCCCTGGTAAGGGCCGTATCCGAGGAGAATCGTGCTGAAGAGTCCTTCCCCGCGCGTGGCGGTGAGGAACCGGGAACGAATTCCGAGAAGTCCGCGAGTCGGGATATCGAATTCGAGACGAACCCGGCCCTGGCCGCTGCCCGAGGTTCCGCCGCCTTCGTATTTCGTGAGGATCCCCTTACGCTGCTGGAACATCGCGGTGACGTCGCCGGTAGCCGTTTCCGGCATATCGAGAACGGCGCGTTCCATCGGTTCGGTCCTTTGACCGGCTTCATCGGTTCCGTAGAGAACCGTCGGTTTACCGATCATGAATTCGAAACCTTCACGGCGCATCTGTTCGATCAGGATCGCGAACTGAAGTTCGCCGCGTCCGAGAATCCGGAATTGATCGGAAGTCGGCGATTCTTCGAAGCGGATGGCGACGTTTGAGCGAACTTCCTTGAGTAACCGTTCGCGGAATTTACGCGACTGGATCGCTTCGCCTTCTTTTCCGGAAAGTGGGGAAGTATTTACGGAGAAAATCATTCCGAGCGTCGGTTGCTCGACGACGATGCGGGGGAGGGCCGGCACTTTATCGTTCGCGGTGATGGTGTCCCCGATCTCGATATCTTCGGAACCGGCGATCACGCCGATATCTCCCGGCTCGATCGCTTCCACTTCTGCCATTTTCAGACCTTCGTAGGTGTAGAGACGGGTAATGCCGAATGATACGTCCTTCGTTGCGGTCCGCTTAATCACGCGTTGGTTCCGTTTCGCGGAACCTCGCATCACTCGACCGATCGCCAGACGTCCGACGTATTCGGAGTGGGAAAGGTTCGAAATGAGCATTTGGAGTTCCGCGCCTTCGTAAATCGGAGGGCCCTGAACGGTTTTTAAGATGGATTCGAAAAGGGGCATGAGGTCGCCTTTTTTCGATCCCGAAACCATGGCATCGATATCTTTTCGCTCGGAAGTGCACCAGCCTTCGCGGGCGCAGGCGTAAATAATCGGGAATTCAATCTGCTCTTCGTTCGCACCGAGGTCGAGGAACAGGTCGTAGGTCATGTTCACGACTTCGTCGACGCGAGCGTCGGGACGGTCGACTTTATTAATCACGAGAACGACGCGTTTTCCCTGAGCGAGGGCCTTAGCACGAAACGGGTTTGGGGGAGGGGGCCTTCGGCCGCGTCCACGAGGAGGAGACATCCGTCGACCATGCCCATGATCCGTTCGACTTCGC
>JANXTV010000078.1 GCA_025352185.1 Oligoflexia bacterium | reverse complement strand
GCGCCGAAAACGATTCGGCATCCGGCGTTCGAGCACCGAATTATCCACGATTCACCGGAAGAAAAAGACCGCTACGCGAAACAGATGAAAGCAAAAGTCCGCGATATTGAAGCCGTGATCGAAAAGCACGGCACCGGACGCGAGTGGGTTCTCTCCGATCTGCCCGAGAAGGAAGTTTCGTTTACGAAGAGTAAAAAATCCCTCACCCGGAAATCCGGCGGACTTTCGCCGAAGAACCCGCTCTTCGCGAGCGAGTCGGTAAAGATCGTCGATCACGCGGGGAATCCGTCGCTGCTCGTCGACCGCGAGAATACGCTGATGAAACACCTCTCCGGATTCATTAACTTCGTCCCCTCGGTCTACGCGTCGCAGTCGGCGATCGAGCTCCTGCGGAAGAAAAGCGTGATTTAAGTCGTTACACGGATGAGCTTAAAGTGCGTTTTCACCGTAGAGGCAATTCGCGCGGCCCTGGTCGTTCGAATTCAGCGAGCGGCGTACCGTTCCGTTCCCATCGGCTTTAAAGCTTACGGTTGGGTACATGACGGCGTCGTAGTAGGAAGCGTCGAGGCTTGAGCCGGAACAGAGCGGGGGCTTCGCACCCGCGCCCGTTTGCGCGCAGGAGTGGTCGAGTCCGAGCAGATGCCCGAGCTCGTGAACGACGATCGAAGTGAGATCCGGGAGTTGCTTCCCGGCGACGAAGAAGTTCTGATAATTAATTTCCATCATCGCACTGTAGAACGGCGCGACCGTCGCGGTCGTCGTCGACGCGCAAGTACTCGTGATTGCGATGGCGGCGGCGGCGAAGTTCGCCGGCCAAGTCGTGTCTTTATAGATGACGACACTTCCCGCAAAACTTCCGGAAGAGTTCAGTAGCGTCGTTTGGCAAATATTCCCGTACGGACGAGGACGATCATTCTGCCTCGGCACGGCCCGCGAACCGTAGTCGATAATGTCGAAACCATGCGTCGCCTGATAGAAGCGGTTCCACGTATCGGCCGCGTCCATCATCAGACCCATCTCGTAAGAGTTGAAAGCTCCAAGGCTGAACGAAATCATGATCGGCGCAAACTTCCAGCGCCCCGTGAGGGTGTTTTTCTGGTCGACCGGCAGGTTACACGTGGCCGTGTACGCTTCCTGATCTTCGGGGGGCGCGCAAGATGCGAGGCCCGAAAGGCCAAGGGCAACCACCGCTACGAGGGCGAAGCGCTGGAAACGTGTGACGTTTTTTAAACGAGTTAAACCCCTCAAAACCCCTCCGAATCCGAAAACAAGAAAACCCCTAGGACCGTCTCTCAGTTTACGCGGACTCCCCCGGAAAAGGAAAATGTGTCATCCCGGACCCGGGCGAGGCGCCAAGAGGACTACCGCGGACCGATTTTTAAGTTTTTATCCTTTTATTTCATAGTCTTATATAGTCTACAAAATCGATCGGCTAACGCGTACGTGCCTTTACAGGCGGGCGAATACCCCTTAATATGCACTGCGTTATGAAGCTTTTATGCGCCCTCCCCTTTATCCTCGCCTCGAGCCTCGCCCTTTTCTGCTCTTCTGTCGCCCGGGCGGAAGACCTGACCGAGGTCGCGAGAATCGCGACGAAGGACGGACCCTCGGCGATTCGGTTCTACTGCGAGCTACGGAATACTTCGAATTTCGTGCACGGCGAGAGCATCCCCGTCCGGAGCTGTAAATCCTACCGTTTCGACCTCCTCGTGATCGAGAGTGCGAACGGCGGTCGGTGGGAACTCCGCACGTCGGCCTATCGTTTTTCGGACGACCAAAAAGTGGACGAGGAACTCCGTATCCGACTCAGCGCCGACTGGGGAATGATCGCGACGGATCCCAACCGCTGGCTCATCCACGGGCCCATCGACCAAATTTCAAACGATATCATCGTAAAATATTTTCCCGTGACGGCGTTCACACCCCTCACCTACGAAATGGATTCTGCGACGGTGGAAGCTTTCATCGCCGCCTTCGTTCACGCCACGCCGGCCGGAGTACTCGATACCATCCGCGAACCCGGCGAAGAAAAAACTCCCACGTCCCCGCCTCTCCTGATGGTTCTCGGGAGCGGGATCCGCGATAAGGCGTCCTCGGCCGAGCTGAAAATCGGGTGCATTAAATCCTTCGACGATATGAATACTCCCTGTAAAAAAATCATCGCCGTCGAAGATCTCGGTGACGGAATCGAACGTCCCCTCGGCGAAGCAATCGAACCGACGGAACTCTCCGTCCCCTCGATTCTCGATGCCTTCGCACGCAGTATCTCCGCCCGTTCCGTGCAGCAGTCGGCGGAGATTAGCCGAGCGTTCGTACTCGGGGGAAAGAAAATTTCGTTTTCCCCACCGGCGCTCGCCTTCCCCGCAAAATTTGATACCGGCTCGCTCATTAATGAAAAACTTCTGACCGCCCTCCAGCGGAAGGACGTTACCGCGTGGCAGTTTAAACCCCGATCGGTAAGTACGAATGAATACCGAAGTATTCGCGCGGTATTCAGCGGCGGAACGGGAAACGCTCTGAAAAAAAATGGGACCTGCGCGGTCTCCGCGATTTCTTATTTAACCGATGGCTATAATACCTTCGAAGAAAACCAAAACTCGGGACTCTTCCTTAAAAATGCGAATATCAGTCTGACCGAGCTGGACACCGCCACTTCCCAGTCGGGCTTAACTCCCATCCAACAGTCCGGCATTAAGCGCACCTTTCGGCAAAACGTCGAAAAACTTCTCCTCCAGTCCCGGATCGGAAGCTACGTCGACTTCGATCCTAAAATTAAAAATGCTCCCGAACTCATCTTTATGAGCGCCGACCCCGTCCTCTGCGGAACGGTACACATCGAGAACGGGCTTCGGATTTCGAGCTCTCCTTATCACCCGTGCGGCGCCCACTTTCGCCTCATCCTCCGCAAGCATACGGCGGGACCGACGGTCATAAATAAAACCGGGTTCTTCGAACATCCGGACGGTACGGTCGAACAGCCGGAACTCAGTTTTTGGGTACACGACTCGCACCCGAAAGAACGCAGAAAAATGTGGGGAAAAATCGCGAAATGGTTACAAACCGAGGTGGGCTGTGAATAAGGCAATTCGAATTCTACCTCCGTTCGGAGCCCTGCTTGGAATGGCGCTACCCTTTTTCGCCGGAACTTCCGTGAGTCACGCCGCCGAACCAGCGCCGTTCGTCCGGGTAACCCAGGCGAAGAAAGTCCTCGGACGAGGCATCCAGGATAAACACGGCGAAGAAGCTTTTCAGCTCGCGTGTGTCGGTGCGCCAG
>JANXTV010000036.1 GCA_025352185.1 Oligoflexia bacterium | reverse complement strand
GTCGGATTACTCGGTCTCTGCGTGGGCGGCGCATACCGCGCCCAGGGAATCGAGCTTCCACGTATCGGGCCCGCCGCCTGGATGATCCTCGTCGTATTTATCGATGTGGCTCACGTCTATTCGACGCTCTACCGCACCTATTTCGATCCGGCGGAGCGTAAGGAGTTTAAGTCGGTCCTGCTTATCATTCCCTGCCTGTGTTGGGGCATCGGTGCGCTCCTCCATACCGTGAGCCCAGAACTCTTCTGGACGGTCCTCGTCTATATTGCGGTCTTTCATTTCATTCGTCAGCAGTACGGTTTTTTCTGCCTTTACCTCGTCCGAGAAGACTCCACCGAAAAGCTCGAACGCACACTTTCAATCCTCCTCATCTACGCGGTCACCCTCTACCCGATTTTCTTCTGGCATTCTCACCCACCCCGGGAATTCACGTGGTTCATCGCGGGAGACTTTCTTCCCGGACTTCCCGAATTCTTTTCGCGTGGATTCGGCGCCCTCACGCTAGGACTCGGGGTCTTTTGGTTAGCCGTGGTTTTCCGTAACCTTCGGAGGGGTCATCCCCCGTCCGTTCCCCGCGTTCTCTTCCTCTTCGGCACGGCCCTCAGCTGGAACGTCGGAATTACCCTCTTCAATAACGATTTTATCTTCTCCTTCACGAATATCATCGCGCACGGCGTGCCCTATTTCGCCCTGGTCTGGCTTACCGAAAAAAAGAACGCGGCGAAATCTCCGACTAAACGAATTCAGATTTTTAGTTTTACGTCTTCAGCCCAGGCCTTTTACCGCTGGAAAACCATTCCCATTTTCCTCGGCCTTCTCGTCCTGCTCGCTTATCTCGAGGAGGGACTATGGGACGCCTGGATCTGGCGCGAACATCCGGGACTCTTCCTTCCGTTCCACACCCTTTTCGGAGCCTTTCGACCGGGCCGAGAATTTGCATCGATCCTTGTCGCACTCTTGACGGTTCCCCAGGCGACGCATTACGTCCTGGATGGTTTCATTTGGAAAATTCGTCGCGCCCAGGGGTGGCAATCCGGGATATTCGGGAGTCGGACTAGGTAATCTCTTCCCTCTCTACGACTCCTCCAAATTCCGAAGAGAGGAAAGTATGGAAGAAATTAAAACTGCTTTTCGCACCCGGATTCGGAATCAAGTGAGTAACGTCATCCTCTTCGGAAGTATGATTTGCGTTACCGCCTTCGGGTTAGTCCTGGGACTTCTCGGCGGAGTCACCGTCCTCGGAAGAACGGGCCTTCACGATTTAGCCCCGGTCCTGAAACTCATCATCATGCTTTCGGCCACGCTCGGCGGGTTTTCGGCCGGAATTTTCACGAGCCTCCTCATAAGTCCCCTGATCTTACGGTACGCGTTCTTCGCGAAACGCGTCGGGGTCTGGCAAGGAGTAGATGTTTACCGGGCCGCCGACGTCGATCTACCGGGAAGAACCGCGAATGTGTTTGTCTCGGGCTTTTCTTTCGGAATCGGTCCCCTGAAGCCGACGATCTTCGTTGCCGAAGGGGCCGCGCGGGTCCTTTCGCGTTCAGCACTCGAGGCCGTATTCGCCCACGAACTTTCGCACCTCCAGTGCCAACACCTTTTAAAGCGAGCACTCCACGGAGTCGCCGCCTTTCTCGTCGCTTCCATCCTCACGGCCATCACCCTGATCGGCATGCACTGGAGCGGGTATTCCGAAATTGGCGGGGCCTTTTCACTCGTAGCCGGAATTATTCCCGCCGCCCTCACCTGGCTCACGATTCGTAAACTCGCGTGGTCACAGGAACTCGAGGCGGACGCCCATGCCCTCGCAGTCTTCGCGGTAAAGCCCGAGAGCCTGATCGAAGCCCTACAGACGCTCCAAACGGCGATTTCGCGTCATTCACCGATGGCCGTCCATCCTCTCGTTACGGAACGACTGAATATTCTGCGCGCTAAATGTGCTCCCGCATCGCATGCGGCTGATCTCCCACGCGCAGCGTGATTTTCGTCTCAATTAGGCCTAAAAATAGGCTATTGGGTCGGGAGTAACGGATCGTTCCCGAGCGCGGGAAATGAGTCCGCACCGGCCGGAGATCGATTTGCATCATTCGGCGTAGCCGGAGGATCAGTCGCCGTCACGTTAGAACCCGTATCGATATAAGCGTCGCTCGGAAGAACCTCTCCCGCTTTAATTTCACTCGGTTGTTGGCCCGGCTGCAGTCGCTCGGGAACTACGATCCCGTATTTTTCGAGGACGCTCGTCGACTTTTCACTGATTCCGCGATTTGGGTCGTCCGCACCGACGCCGATGAGTTCCTGCGTGAGACCCGGTGAAGCCTCGACTCGCCGATAAAATGCGAGTTCACTGGCGCGTCGGTAGTAGGACACCGCCCAGCGAAGGTATCGTGAGTCGTGGAATTCCCGGAAAAATGCGCGTGAAAGCGGGGCGAGAAATCGATACGCATCGACCACGGTCTTCTGTCGCTCGTCGAGCATCTGAGCTTTTTTGAGCGTCGATTCAAGCTCTAAAATCTTCGAGTAAAAGCACCAATGATAGCGGATGGGCTCTTTACGTACGAGTTCAAGTAACCCCTGCTTTAATTCCTCTTTCGCCTTCGTCTTTTTTTCTAAGGCGAGATAATCCGCATCGCAGCTCTTCATCTCCGGACTCTCGCGTTGGGGTGCATCGGCACCGAAAAATAATGCGCCGACGTCTCCGATTTGGAGACCGACCGGATGGGGAACGCCCGCGTAGCCCGGGACAGAAGCTTCGGCGCCCGGAGCGTCCGGGACGTCCGCGGCGGG
>JANXTV010000442.1 GCA_025352185.1 Oligoflexia bacterium | reverse complement strand
TTCAATCTCTTCTTCGGCGATCTTTCCGAAGATCGCGGCACTCACGGGATCGACCGGCATCATTGCCTGGTGGAATCGTACGCCGGCGAGGCGTCCGCGTTCCTCCGCGCTCGCCATAAATACGGCGAATTCCTTCGCGGTTTTACATTCGATGAGGGAGACCCAAAGCCAGTCCGAAACGCCGCGTTCTTTCGGATCGATTCCGAGTTCGGCCATTCGGGCGAGGAGCCAGCCGAGGTGCCGCTCTTCCGCGAGTGCGAGTCCTCGCCAGTTTTGGCGAAGGAGAGGGGGGGCGTCCGTAAACGTATCGGCCGCCCAGTTAAAAGCGTAAAAGGCCTGGATTTCGGCGAAGGCGGCGGCTCGGAGACGATCGCCGATTCCGTCTTTCGACGTGATCGCGCGTGGAGATTTCGATCGCTCGGTGCGCGGAAGGATCAGGAACGGTTCCCAGTCCGGCGTGCTCGAGGCTGACATTAGGTTTTCCCTTTTTTCGGTCCGGACTTTTTACTCGCGGTAGTCCTTGCCGTCTGATTCTCGGAAAGTTTAATCAGGGTATCGAAGTGAGTCTTCGTAATGGGCATGACCGACAGACGAGTATGCCGAATGAGCGGCATGTCCTTGAGGTCCGGCGTTGCCTTAATCAGCGAAAGCGGGACGGCGGACGTGAGGGACGCGACCGGCTTAATGTCGATTTGCACCCATTCCTTGCCATCTTCTTCTTCGATGTCGGGATAACCTTCGCGCACGCATTCGGCGACACCGACGACGGCCTTATCGTCACCCGAGTGGTAGATGACGGCCTGATCGCCTTTTTTTACTTCCTTCAGGTAATTACGGGCTTGGAAATTCCGGACGTCGTTCCAGTTCGTCTTCTTCTCTTTCAGAAGGCGATCGAAACTATAGGTGCCGGGTTCGGACTTAAATAGCCAATACTGAGGTGCCATGCGCCCCAGGTTTAGCTTCCCTGATTCGAAAGGTCGAGCCGAATTTGGGCGGGAGCGCGGTCCTGTTCCATGAGCGCGTTTTTAGGGGAAGTCCACTGGAGGAGGGCGGCCAGCATCAGGCAGAGGGCCACGGCGAAGCTCCAGAGGAGCTGTCCCGAGTGGACGTGATCGTTATACCGCCGGACCGGACTGATCCCTTTCGGAACCTCTTTCGGGCCGACTTCTTTTCGATCATCAGGTCTGCGGTTTTGTCCGTACTGCTTCGCCATTCCTCTTAAGAGTGTAACGGGTTCGTGAATCGAATCACAATGTGTCACGTGTGACTTTTAACGATTTTTTTCATTTTTTTCGGACTGATTTCAAATGTTCAAAAAAACGCCATTTTACCCGCAAAATTCCTGAGTTTTAAGATCGTTTTCGTTTATGGTTAGCAAATGAGCTCCGGTCATTCGCACGACGATCATGATCACTCCAGCGGCCTCGGTCACTCCCATGCGCATGCCCACGGAAAGGGAGCCTCGGAAACGGCTCTGAAACGTGCCCTTTTGGTGACGATCGGATTTGCCGGGGTGGAGCTCGTCGGCGGTTTAGTGGCGAACTCCCTCGCGCTCGTGTCCGATTCCGTTCATATGGTGACGGATGCGGGTGCTCTCGCGCTCAGTCTGTTCGTCGTCTGGGTCTCCCGAAGGAAAGCTCCCGAGGAATATACTTACGGATTCCAGCGAGTTGAGATTCTCGGTGCGCTTCTGAATGGGTTACTCGTCTGGCTGGTGGCGGGAATTCTGATCTTTGAATCCTTCGCTCGCTTTCGACACCCGGAGGAAGTGAATGGAAAATGGGTTTTCTGGATCGCGACGGTCGGGCTCGCCTCCCGGTCTGCCAGGTCTCGGCATCGGACATAGAGCGCATGATGCAGGCGGTCCAACGTCCGGTTGTAGGTCCACTCGCAGAAATAGCGGTGGACTGTGCTGCGGGGCGGCAGGTCTTTCGGAAGCGACCGCCACTGACAGCCGGTGCTCAAAATGAACATCAGGCCGTTGACGACTTCGCGTTCATCGACTGTCCGCTTGTTGCCGCCGCGCCTCGCCGGTGGGATGAGCGGCTCGATGAACGCCCACTCCTCATCCGTCAGATCGCTCGGATAGCGCA
>JANXTV010000530.1 GCA_025352185.1 Oligoflexia bacterium | reverse complement strand
GCCGAGGTAAACTGTACCTTAGGTAAGTAATTCGAAATCAGTTCATTCGTGAATCCAGCACCGATCGTAAAGTTCGTCCACGCGAGCATCAGGGCCGGCCCACCGCCCCAGGTACCGGTCGTGTTATTATAGCGGGCCGATAACCCGAGGGTAACGCTCGGCCCTGCCGAGGGATCGAGGAGATTTAGGGAAGTCCCGATATTTAGATTCGTAAAACCTCCCGTCGCCGGTTCGAACGGTTCGAAGGACTGAACATTCGAAGGGCCCACGAGGCGTTGGATGACGTCGTTTCCGTAGAACGTATTATTACCGCTCGTCGAGACTCCCGCCCCGAATTTATGGAAGCCTTTAATTAAGGCAAAATTAGCATTCGGTTTCCCGTTCGACGTGTCGTGCGGATGGATCTGGTTCACGATCGACTCGAGGCCGTACGAAGACGGTTCGGTCGGAAGGGAAGCAGAATTAATATTAAAGGAATCGCTGAACGACGAGTTTGCCCCCGCGGGTTTTGATGACGCCGATCCGTTTTTACAGAGGGCCTTATAAAGCTCCGGCATTTCCTGGCGGTAGTAATTACAGAGAGAACCCGCGTAAGCGGAGGACGAAACGCTCGTTAGCGCCCCAAAAAACAGGGCGGATGCGAAGAAAAGTCGTAGAGAAAACGACATTTTATTCGACGGCCGTTCCCTTGCCTGCTCCATCTTTCGCCGTTTTACGAACGAGGTTTCGGATGATGCGGTTTCGATTTGCGCCGCCCACTAGGGCACGGGCATCTTCGTAGAGGCCCGGATCGTTTACGAGGGCCCCGAGCGAGCCGCTCCCGTTATTAATTTTCTCGAGAATTTCGGAAAGGGATTTAGAAGCCCGGGCAACGCCTTTTCCTTCAAGTCCCTGCGAAAAACTGGCGAGGTTTTTCGAGGTGGTCGTCAGATTCTCGGCAATCGTGTCGATCCGATTTCCTTTTTCAAGTGCGCGGAAAATTCGGTTCAGACTCTCGACCGTACCGTTAAGATTCATGAGGACGGCGTCTCCCTTAGTGAGAAAGGCCGTCACGTCGTTCGTCGGAAGATTTGGGATTTCTCCACCTTCCGCGATTGGATTCACTCCCGAGCCAGGATTAATTGAGATGAATTTATCCCCGAGTACCCCTTGGGTTAAAATCTCGATCGTCGTCCCGTCGGTCAGGTGCTTCGCATACTTCGACTGCACGCCGAATTCGACCAGGATATTCTTCGACTCCGCGTCGTAGTCCACCGCACGGACCACTCCGACCGGAACCCCTGAAAGTACGACTTTAGAACCCCCGAGTAATCCATTTGCCGTGGGGAAATGGGTTTTAAAATGGGTCTTCCGAGTGAAGGCGCTTTCGGCGCCACCCAGGACCAGAATCGCGACCATCGAAAAGGCGAGTCCGAGAGTGACGAAAATGCCGACCTTAAAATCCTTCAGACGATTATCTTTCATGTGTAATAGGCTCCTTGGACAAAAGACTGAACGAATGGATCGGCAGAGTGTTTAATTGCTTCAGTGGAATCGATCACGTGGATTACGCCCTCGTTTAAGATCGCGATTCGGTCGCAGATTTCGAACGCGGCGGGAATATCGTGGGTTACAAATATACCGGTTATTCCGCGTTCCTTAAGGCGCTTAATGTTCGCCGTGAGTCGCCGCGTATTTACGGGGTCGAGTCCCGCGGTAGGTTCGTCGAATAAGATGACTTTCGGTTCGATGATCGTCGCGCGCGCAAGCCCCGCCCGTTTTTGCATTCCTCCCGAAAGTTCATTCGGGAGGAGGTCGTTCGACCCCTTCATATCGATGAGTTCCAACATCTTTTCGATTTTTATCTTAATTTCTTCATCGCTGAGTTTCGTGTGTTCCTTAAGCGCGTAAGCAAGATTTTCCTCTACGGTCAGGGAATCGAAGAGGGCGCCGTTTTGGAAGACGAATCCGATTTTCATCCGAACCGCGAAGAGCTGTCGTTCGGAGAGTTGGAGGAGGTCTCGGCCCTCGAAAATAATTTTTCCTTCGTCGGGCCGGTCGAGTCCGATGATCGAGCGAATGAGGACGCTCTTTCCGGTACCGGAGCCTCCGAAAAGGCCCATGACTTCGCCCTCGCGGAGCGCGAGATTAATGCTTTTATGAACTTTCTTATCGCCGAAGGTTTTCTTCAGTCCGATCAGTTCGAGGACGACTTTTCCGGGTTCTCGTTGGTCGCCGGTCACGTGTACACCGTCAGGATAAAGAACTTCGTGAGAAAGAAATCGCTGACGAGAATAAAAATACTCGAAGTCACCACGACCCAAGTCGTCGTATCGCCGACGCCTTCGGTTCCGCCCTCGGTGTTAAATCCCTTCCAGCAAGCGGTGATGCCGATGAAGAACGCAAAGACGATCGTCTTCAGCATTCCCGTAAAGAGGTCGGCGGCTTGGACCGTTTCTAGAGTTTTTGCGAGAAAGAAACTCTGCCCTATTCCCAGTTCAGTTTTACAGATGATCATCGCGCCCCAGAGTCCGATATAGTCGGCAAATAGGGTTAGAACGGGAAGCGCGATCATACATGCGAGGAGCCGCGGGATCACGATGCGTTTTACCGGACTGGTTCCGAGCGCGCGGATGGCGTCGATTTGCTGGGTCACCTTCATGGAAGCCACTTCGGCGGCGATTCCGGAGCCAATTCGTCCGGCGACCAGGAGCGAAGTAAAAACGGGGCCCATTTCGCGGAGGATGGAGAGCGAAGTAATTTTCGGTACATAGAGCGTGCCGCCGAATTTTGCGAGACCGAATCCGAACTGGAGCGCCATCACGGATCCCGTCGCGAGGCCGGTTACGCAGACGAGGAGAAACGATTTTACGCCGATCATGAAGACCTGATCGAGGATGAGTCGGAAGTAATACGGCCGTCGAAAGAGTTCCTGAAAAACTTCCCGAGTGAGGGCGTAAAATCCGCCGGCAAAATGGATGAGCGGATATCGCTCCGTGGTTTCTTTGCTCATTTCTTTAAGACTAACGTAGTCTTAGGGAGGAAACAAAGCGATTGAAGTCCGCTTCGTGCGTCGAAAAACGATCGGGCCGGGAGATATACATCAGATCGTAGACGCAGTCGTTCTTCGCGAGGACTAAGGCTTGAATCTTCGTACTTTCGCCCGCCATGCGGCCGGCCACGATTTCCTGAGCGGCGGG
>JANXTV010000526.1 GCA_025352185.1 Oligoflexia bacterium | reverse complement strand
CGACTATCGTAGGCAAATAGAATGTCGCTCTATACGAAAATATTCAATCGGAGGTTTTCCCTCCGCCAAGTCTATTGGATCACGAACCAAGTCATTCTGGCGATGGGGGCAACACTTTCGCTCGCCATCATCGCCATCGTCCTCCAGGTAAAACGAAACGAAGCCTTCCGGGAACTCGCGAACGAAGCCGATCGCGCCCGCGAAAAAGTCGAGAGTATCTTTAACGGCGCCGAAACCTCCGTTCAGCGACTCGCCGATTCTTTTACGCTCCTTTCGGGGAAGCCCTCCGAATCGCTCGTGCCCTGGTTCCAAACTCAGGGAAAACTCCTCCTCGAGTCGAATCCCGCGTACTGCAATACTTACTTTGCTTTCACAAAAAAAGTTTCCCGCCGCCTCGTAAAGAAAGACGGTTACGCCCTCCAATTAAAGAAAGATCCCAAGTATTTTGATTCCCCGGTCGTTCAAGCGCCCGACGCCTTTAAGTACGCGACATTCTTCGACCCCGAATACCAAACTTCACCGAAGGAGGTTTGGTACCAGGGGGCGATCGAGAAACGCGGGCCATTTCTTACTCCCCTTTATTACGACGAAACTTATTTAAAACGCGTGATGATTTCCCTTACCGCCGCTGGCCGCGATGCGCGGTCGGGGGAAGTCCTCGGCGTCGCGGGCGTCGACCTCACGGCGCAGAGCCTCGCTAACGTACTCGGTGAAATTAAAATCGGGACGAGCGGTGGCGTTCTCATTACGGATGAACTCGGGGACGTGATCGCCCCCTTCTTTTCCGGCCCGCGGCCGATCATCGGCTCGACGAGCCACCCCAACGCGAACGCCGGTGCCGCATTTTCCGTCTACGCGCCGGGGGCCCCACTCCTTCCGGTCGAGGATTCCGGTACTTTTTTCCGTGGCCGCGATGGAAAGACGTACCTCCTACAGTCTCGTAAAATGCAAAATCGACCGTACTACCTCGTTGCTTACCAGAATCGCGACGAAGCTTATTCGACGATTTATCTCCTGTTCGGCGGATTTCTCGTACTCGGTGGGCTCTTTTTCTTTATCTCTTACACTTTTCGGAGTCGCCTCTCGAATTTCGTGTTTGGAAATATCGACGCAATTTTAAAAAATATTAGCGGGAACCGAAATCTCTTCGAGGCCTCCGAGGGCGAAGGAAAGTTTAACCGTATCGAGCCGGAGGGTCCGACTGAAATTACCCAAATTGCACTCCAGTTGAATTTGCTCTACGCTCGGCTCCAGGCTTCATTTAGGGAGATCCAATCGGAACGAGACCGTGCGGAAATAGCGACACAGACGAAGTCGCGATTCCTCTCGGTCATGAGCCACGAAATTCGTACGCCCCTCAATTCTATGCTCGGACTTACCGACGTTCTCCTCGCGACCACCCGGGACCCCGAGCAAGTTGATCACCTCACCGTTCTCCAACGCTCCGGTCATTCGCTCCTCCGTATTCTAAACGATATTCTCGATTCTTCACGGCTCGAGGCCGGAAAGCTCGAGATCGAAGCCCATGAATTCACGCTCTTTGCTCTCCTCCACGATGTCGAAAACCTCATGCGGTTCGATGCCGAAGCCAAGGGGGTTAAATTTCGAATCCACGCTCCGCCGACGGATTTTCAGCTCTGCGGAGACTCCATCCGAATTCGGCAGGTCCTCTTAAATCTCGTGGGGAACTCCATTAAGTTTACGACGGAAGGTTCGGTTGAAATCCACGTCGTCGCTCTCGGCGAGCCGGAAGGCGCTTTTCGATTCGAAGTCTCCGATACCGGAATTGGAATCGATACCGATCACCTTCCCCACCTTTTCACGGAATTTAATCAGGCCGATGCAACCATTACCCGGAGGTACGGTGGAACCGGACTGGGGCTCTCGATTTCCCAGAATTTAATTGGGCTCCTCGGCGGAAAAATTACCGTCGAAAGCGAAAAAAATCGGGGCACTCGCTTCCGTTTTACCCTCGTCATGCCCGTGCTCGCCCAGTGGCCCTCTGCTTATGAGGAAAGTCTCATCCGGATCTCTCGACATAATCCGCTCTTTCTCCAGCGACCCGATACCCGGAATCGAGCGCAGATGCCTCGCCCCGAATATCCCGAGCTCCCGGCCGAGCCCGACGGAAAGCACGCGGTCCTGATCGTGGACGATGACGAGGATAATCACCGACTCCTCGAAGCCTACCTCCGTCTAAGGAAGGATCTCCGGGCGGTCCATGCCTTCTCGGGTGCGGAAGCCATCGAAAGTGTTAAAAACGAAACGTTTTCGCTCATTATTATGGATATGCAGATGCCCACGATGGATGGCCTGGAGGCGACCCGACTGATCCGGGCTCTCCAAAAGGAGGGGAAAACTCCTCCCGTTCCCATTCTCGTTCTTTCGGCAAACACATTTGCCGAAGACCGGGCGAAGAGTATCGAAGCGGGCGCCTCCGCCCACGTCGCGAAGCCGATAAAACTCACTAGTTTCAATGAACTGATTAAGCGCTGGATTCCAGGGACTTAATAATTTTTCCGAGGGTCGTCTCCGGATACGTTTCGATCAAGACGGGTTTCCGCAGTGTCGGATGCATAAATTCAATTCGTACCGCCGAGAGCGCGATTCGGTTTAATTTAAATTCTTTCGAATCTTTCATGCGTTCGGGAGAAGAATATTCGGCATCACCCACCAATGGGAACCCCGCCTCGGAGGCATGCCGACGAATTTGATGGTACCGCCCGGTTCGGGGCTGGCATTCGATCCAGGAAAACTTATGCCCCGGTGTGGCTTCCGTGCCTTCCGTTTCGTAACGACCGAGCGTTCGATACTTCGTTAACGCCCGTTGAGTCCCCTTCGCCGGTTCTCCGTCCTTAAAGGAATCCTTCGGTCCTTCGTTTGCCTTGAGAGAAATCTTCCACTCGCCGCGGATGGGAGGGTCCCCCCACACGAGCGCCCAGTAGGTCTTCTTCACCTTCTCTTCACGAAAGGCTTTCTGGAGGAGATTTGCCACGACGGGACGGAGGGCGAAAATGAGCAAACCGTCCGTTCCCCGGTCGAGCCGGTGTACCGGAAATATTTCGGATTCGGCGAACTGCTTTTTTAGAATATCGTAAGCGGACAGTTCCTTATCTTTCGCCGAGTCCCGGTAGGTCTTCATTCCGCTCGGTTTATGAATGACGAGCAGATCGCGGTCGCGATGGAGTATTTTAAGCCGTGCCATGAGAATTCCCTTCAAACCGTTTCGGTAATGCCGTCGCGAGTAACCAAGCTAAGGCGCAAACTACCACGCCGAGTGTAAACGCATCCTGAAAACTTTTCACCAGGGCGGCCCCCGTCGGGAGCCCTTCCGAGACGTAGATCCGGTGGTGCAGCTCGAGAATGCTGCCGAGGCTCGCAATCCCGAGACTCCCCCCCAGTTGCTGGGAAAGGACGAGGAGAATACTCGCATTTCCTGACTTCCCGGCCGGCGCGGCGGAGAGCGCCAGAGACGTGAGCGGCGTAACGAGAAGTCCGAGACCGAGTCCCCGGACTAGAATCGGTATCTGAATCCCCCACATCGAAGAGGTGTCGGAAACTCGAGTCATTCCGTAAAAGAAAATCACTAATATCGCGAGACCCACGACGACGAATGGCTTTGATCCGAATCGGTCCGAATATTTTCCGGCAAACGGAAAAAGTAAACCGATGAGCACGGCACCGGGAAGAATCATCAGTCCGATCTGATACTCGGAATAATTCTGTACGCGCGAAAGAAAGAGCGGAAGTAAAAACTGTCCACCGTAGAGTGCGAACGAACGTACGATCGTCACGGCCAGAGCGATGGAAAATGTTTTCGACCGAAAGAGGGAAAAATCGAGAACCTGGTTCTTCGAACGGAGCTCGGAAACGAGAAAACTACCGAGAAATACGAGCGAGAGAATCCCGCATAGGAAAACGGTTCGGGAGGCAATCCCCCCCTGCTCTACCGTCGACGCTCCGTAGAGGAGCGAAATCAGAAAACCCGAAAGGAGCGAAAAACCCACGAAATCGAAACTTCGCCACGCGAAACGGAGTGCACCGGTAGTCTTCCGGTCCCGCCGGAGGATTAAGAAAGCCGCGGCGATCCCGATAAACCCAATGGGGAGATTCACGAGAAAAATCGACCGCCATCCCGAGAACTCGGTAAGGAAGCCCCCGAGCGGAGGACCGAATATCGGGCCGAGTAATACCCCCGCTCCCCAAATCCCGAGTGCTTTTCCTTTTTCGTGGGCCGGAAAAGTCTCGGTTAAGATCGACATCGCGATCGGAGTCATCGCGCCGCCGCCGAGCGCCTGTATCACGCGAAAAAAAATGAGGCTCTCGAGATTCCACGCCAGCCCACATAGGAGCGAACCCAGAGTAAAGACCGATAGACACGCGAGGTAAAGGTTCCGCGCGCCGATTTGTTCCCGAACCCATCCGGTCAACGGCATGAGGACGGCAAAGGCAATCATGTAGGCCGAAATCACCCACTGCACCTGATTCACGCTCGAATGGAAATCACGCATTACGGCGGGAATACTTACGTTTACGATCGTGGCATCGAGCTGCGCGATCATCGAACCGAGCATGACCGTCCAGAGCACCCACCAACGCCGAACCTCGGGCGGTTTTGCTTCGAGCTTTCGGACGACCCGCACCCGTGCACGCTCTAAACCAGGGATCACTCGGACGACCCCGGTATGAGTTTAGGTGGAAAAAAGAATAACCAAGGGCGAGCCCAGAACGCACGTCGGCTCGTTCGAAAGAGAACTCGCGCGCGCCGAAGATCCGCATTGCGCGCACGGAGGGCGGTAAGAATGGCGAGGAAGAAACTCACCCCAAAGTTCAGTCCCCCGATAACGACCACGGCCGCGAGAGAACGGAGGACCCCGTGTAGGGATCCGACCGCGAGGTATGCAAATGTGAGCGTCCCCGTCGTCAGCGTGACGTGTCGGACGTCGATAGGGAGACCGAAGAATGTCGCAAACACGGGAGTTCCCGCGAGTAAAAATCCGAGGAGAACGGAACTCATCACTCCGGTCGTATGCTTTACGAGCGCTTCACCGAGTGCGAGGGCGCGCGTCGCACCGACCCACCGTTTTAATACGCGGTGTCCTCCGATAATTAAGATCATCAACCCGGGGCTGCTGCTCAACCACCTGACGCTGGACAGCGTGCGGCTCGGCGGGATCAGCGTTCG
>JANXTV010000431.1 GCA_025352185.1 Oligoflexia bacterium | reverse complement strand
CCTCGCGCGGACCGTAGCCCAGAGTAAGGCCACGGTTCTCATTCAAGGAGAAAGCGGTACGGGTAAGGAGCTCATGGCGAGCCTTATTCATACGTCCTCGAATCGCGCGAATAAGCCGTTTATTGCGATTAACTGCGCCGCGATTCCGGAGAATCTGCTCGAGAGCGAGCTCTTCGGATACGAACGCGGAGCTTTCACGGGCGCCGTATCGGCGAAGGCCGGTAAGTTCGAACTCGCGACGGGTGGCACCTTACTCCTCGATGAGATTTCCGAGATGGATATTCGCCTCCAGGCGAAACTCCTGCGCGTGATTCAGGAAGGCCAAGTCGACCGTATCGGTGGACGTAAGCCGACGAACGTCGACGTACGGATCGTCGCCACGACGAACCGTAATCTCGCCGACTGCGTCCGTGAAGGGTCTTTTCGTGAAGACCTTTTCTACCGCCTAAATGTCGTGAATCTAACGATTCCGGCACTGCGCGATCGGACGGGAGACGTTAAAATCCTCGCCGAAAGCTTCATCCGTTTCTACGCGGAGAAGAACGGGAAGGGGCTTTCGGGAATTTCCCAGGAAGCCCTCGCTATTCTCGATATGCACACGTGGCCGGGTAACGTCCGTGAACTCGAGAACGTTCTCGAGCGCGCGGTCATCACTGCCCAGGGAATGCTGATTCAGTCGAAAGATATCGTGATCGAACGCCGTAGCCGTTCGGAAACGCTGAATATCACGGCGACTGGCGGACACGTGGGTGCGGATAAGAATCCGTGGTCTCCAGGCGAAACTCTGAACGATATCGAACGCATGGTGATCCTGCAGGCGCTCGACTATCACCAGGGGAACCGCACGCATACCGCGAAGGCCCTCGGAATTTCGATTCGTACGCTTCGTAATAAACTCGCGGAGTACCGCGTGCTGGGAATTCAAGTCTAGTCAAAGTGAGTAGGCCTTTTAAGGCCGCAACTGGGAAGAAAACCAGGTAAAAGATGCCGCATCGGCAGGAACTGCCATCGCCCTCCCGGGGTTCCTGCCGAACGCGGATCTCTCCACTCGAAGAGTGGCGAGAGTAAGTGTCGAGAATTTAACGCGGACTTAGACGGACTCCGTCACGCGCTCGGAAAAATAGGGGCCGGCATAAACGGCACGAAGCTTGATAAGAAATAGGTTAGGATAGAGTAAGGGCCCGGAATTTTTCGGGGAAATCAGTCGTTCAGGAAGAGCGGCTAGAGGACGGCAGGATGTCAGGATTTGATTCAACAATCCAAGGTCTCGATAACGCGATGAACTTGCGTCTGGTGAACCAGAACGTGATCTCGGGTAATATCGCGAATGCCGACACGCCCGGATACCACGCGAAGAAGGTGGAATTCGAAGGGGCCCTTCGCCAAGCCCTCGCGGTAGATGGAAATCTACAGCTCGAGGGCGAACACTCCGCCGGGCACATCGTTTCCCAAGGAAGCGGTCCGGTCACGGCGGAAGTTGCGGACGACATGAATGGCGTGGAGTCCCTAGACGGAAATACGGTTAACCGCTCGGAAGAAATGGCGAAGATGGTCGAGAACCAGCTTCTTTACGACGCCGCCGCCGAGATGCTGAAAAAGAAGTTAGGGATGCTGAAATACTCGATCACCGAAGGCGGAGGTAACCGTTAATGGATTTTTTCTCTTCAATGCGGGTGAGTGCTAGCGGACTTGAGGCGCAAACGCGCCGCATGAATACAATTTCTTCGAACATCGCGAATGCGGAAACGACGCGGGTCGAGGGTGAAGATGGACCCTATAAGCGGAAGGACGCGATTTTTACCGCGACGACCGATAAAGAAAGTTTCGGTGAAATTTTGAATAATCAACTCGACCAGCAAGTCCAGGGCGTCCTCGTCGACGATATCCACGAAGACGCTTCTCCGCCGCGGATGGTTTATAATCCGAACCACCCGGATGCAAATGAGGAAGGTTTCGTCGCCATGCCGAATGTGAATACGGTCGAAGAAATGGCGAACATGATTTCGGCCCAGCGTTCCTACGAAGCGAACGTGACGGCGATGAACGCGGCGAAAGCGATGGCCGCTAAAGCTTTAGAGATCGGTAAGTAATTTTCGTTTTAAACGCGAGGAGACAGGATGTCGAATCTGACGATTGAAAGTATAGCCGGGTCCCTGAAAAGTGGAAACGTAAACGAGCTGATGGGGAGTTCTGGCGTTCAGTCGCCGACCGCGCCCGAGGCTCCGGCTCTGCGCGCGATGGAACAAGAAGGCATGAAGGGCCCCGAGTCTGCGGGTGACGCCGCGAAGGGTTTCGGCCAAATGCTTTCCGAATCGATCACGAAAGTGAACGATTACCAGCAACAAGCCGACACCTCGATTAAAGAGCTCGCCGCCGGACGCACAAAGAACATTCACGAGACCATGCTCTCGATCGAAAAAGCCGACACGAGTTTAAAACTCATGATGCAGGTTCGGAATAAGGTCCTCGATGCCTATAAAGAGATTATGAGAATGCAGGTGTAGTGAGTAGGCACGGTCCCTAGTAAGTAGGCGGGGGATACCCCGCGGATGGGCGGGCTCCGCCCGACCGTAGCGGGGTGCCCCCGCCGTAACTGAGAAGAACGAAGCCCAGCAGTACCCAAAGTTTTTAAGCCTCCCAGGAGACGAAGCGTGGAATTTTTTAATCGAATCTTTAAGCAAATCGGTGAATTTCTAAACGGGCAGAGCTCGCAGAAAAAAGTTGCGATGGGCGTTACCGCCATCGCGATCATCGCCGGAGTGGTGGGGCTATTCATCTGGGCCGGAGACCGTACCTACGCCCCGCTGATGACGAATTTAAGCCCGGAAGATTCTGCGAATATTCTCCGAGTTCTACGCGAGAAAAATATCCCTTTTAAAGTCGACGCGACCGGAAAGAATATCTCAGTCTCTCCCGAGAATATCGATCAGCTCCGGATGGAACTTGCGATTATGGGTATGCCCCAGAGTTCCGTCGTAGGTTACGAAGTTTTCGATAAGAATAGCCTGGGTCAGACGACTTTCGTTCAGAAGGTAAATCAGAAGCGTGCTCTCGAAGGCGAGCTCATGCGTACGATTAATTCTATCCACGGAGTTCGTCGCTCACGGGTTCACCTCGCATTACCCACAAAATCGACTTTCGTCGAAGACCAGAAGAAAGCGTCGGCCTCGGTCGTGCTCGACCTCGAGCCCGGTGCGAATCTAAATGAAAAGCAAGTTTACGGGATTGGAAACCTCGTCGCCCGGGCCGTTGAAGGCCTGGACCAGAACGAAGTCGCGATCGTGGATAGCCTCGGGAAAACCCTTTCGAAAAATAATGGGGACGCCCTCTCGGGGATGAGCGCTTCCCAAATGGAGTTCCGGCAGAGTGTGGAACACGAGCTTGAGCACCGGGTAGAGGAAATGATGAGCCGAGTAGTCGGCGATGGGCACGTCGTAGCCCGCGTGACGGCCGATCTTGATTTCTCGTCGGTAACCGAACGCCAGACGACGTACGATCAAGACGGGTCCGCGGTACGTTCCCAGCAGACGAATAATCAATCGATGGAAGGCTTTCGTCCGACGGCTTCGGGTGTCGTAGGCGCGCAGTCGAATCTCCCCCTCGCTGGCCAGCAACCGAGCTCCGTTCGTACGACGGATACGAAAGTGAACGGCGGAATCACGAATTACGCGGTTCCCGAGACCGTTAAAACGACGACTCGAAACCCGGGAGCGATTAAACGTCTGAGCGTAGCCGTCGTGGTCGACGGAAAGCTCGTGAAGTCGAAGGATAAAGACGGGGCCGTCCAGAGTAAGGTCGAGGCTTGGGCTCCCGAAAAGTTGAAAGAGTTCGAGTCTGTAATTTCCTCGGCCGTCGGACTCGATAAGAAACGGGGCGATTCTCTCGAAGTGAAGAATATGGAGTTTAACCAGGCTGACTTCTCGGAAGCGGAAGCGCTCCTCGCCGACCGCGAAAGGAAAGCCTACTACCAAAGCATGATCCTCTACGCGGGTATGGGTTTAGTGATCGTGCTCTTCTTCCTGATGGTCGTTCGACCCTTCATTAAGTGGATCACCGATAATACTTCCGACGGCGTAGAAACCTTCCTTCCCCAGACGTTAGAAGAACTCGAGCGCCTGAATAAAGGGGGAGCACCGCTGCCGGGTCTCGAAGACGCGGTACCGGGCATGCCGGATCAGGTCGACCCGGAGAAAATCGAAAGCGAGATGGTGAAGGAAAAAGTAATCACGCTCGTCGACGCGAACCCGCAGAAGGCGGCGCTCATTCTAAAGGATTGGTTAATCGTCCCGTCTTCCGGCGGAGATAAGAAACCTGAAGAGAATAAAGATAAAGGTAAGTCCGCTTAATCAGGTGGATCGATAAAGGGCACGAGCTATGGCGCAAATTTTTGAAAGTATCGATGACATGAGTGGAGTGGAAAAAGCCGCCGTTCTTCTGAACGTGCTCGGTAACCAGGTCACGTCTCAGATCTTCAAAAAGATGAAAGATAACGATGTAAAGCGCCTCGTAAACGCCATGGGGCAGGTTACGAAAGTGCCCATCACGATCGTGCGCGATGTCCTGGAAGAGTTTTATTCCGAAATTTCGGAGGAAAATAACCTGATCTTTGGTCACGCGATGGGCCGCGATTTCGTGCTCCAGACCCTGGGCGAAGAGCGGGCTAAGACGGTTCTCGGACAGCTCTCGGTGGTCGAAGGCAGTCGGACGCTCGAAGCCCTCGAGCTCGTCGACTCGAGAACGCTCGCTAACTTCCTCATTAACGAACATCCGCAGACGATTGCCCTCATTCTCGCCCACCTCGACGGGAATAAGAAAGTGGACGTCATTAAGAGACTCCCCGAAGCGATCCAAACGGAAGTCGTGCTGCGTATCGCAAATATCGACTTTATTTCGCCTTCGCTCATCGCCCAGGTCGACGAAGTTCTGAAGCAAGAGCTCGCAACTCTCGGATCGATCGATACCCAGCAGCTCGGCGGTATTCAGCCGATCGCAGATATGCTTAACGTCATGGATAAACAGTCCGAGCAGAACATCATGGCTCGGGTCGAAGAAAAGGATCCTCAGCTTGCCGAAGAGATCCGCAAGCTCATGTTCGTATTCGAAGATATTATTTACATCGACGACCGCGGGATGCAGACGCTGCTTAAGGAAGTTCCGAACGATAAGCTCGTTATGGCGCTTAAGACCGCTCCGGACGAAATTAAGGATAAGATCTTTAAGAACATTTCGAAACGGGCCGCCGATCTACTCCGTGAAGATCTCGAGTCGATGGGGCCGGTGAAACTCTCCGACGTGGAGAAGGCGCAGCAAGAAATTATTAACGTGGCTAAACGTCTCGAGAGCGAAGGTAAGATCATGATCGCTCGCGGTGGCGAAGGCGACGCGCTCGTTTAATCGAAATTAAAGGGATTCATGGAAAAAAAGATTTTAAAACTTGATGCGGGAGCGAATATCGAAATTCGGGCCTTTGAGCTGACGGATTTAAAGGGGGGAGGGACAGAAACCTTCCGGACTCCGACGCTCTCCGCGAAAAAGACGACTCCACGTGCGACCGCTCCAGCAGGTGCCGAACTCGCTCGAAAGGATCGGCGTTTCCAAGTAGACCCCGCCCTGCGGGACCTGATGTCGGTCGATGAAGAAACCGAGAGTGAAATCGACGCTCGGGTCGAGAGAAAACTGTCCGCTCTCCGCGAAGCGGCCGAAACGGAAGCTCGCGAACGCGGGTACGAAGAGGGATTTGCGCGGGGTAAATCCGAAGCAAAGGCGACTTACGAAACTCAGTCTACCGAACGGATTGAGCAGCTCGATCAATTAGTGAGTGCAATCGAAGGAACGAAGTCGATCGTTTACGACGCGAACGAACGATTTCTCGTCGAGCTCGTATTCCGCGTGGCGTCCTCGATCCTCCAAAAGGAACTCATCCTGGATCCTGAATACCTCGCCCGAGTGATCCGGACCATCGTTGAAAAAGTGGGCGTGAAGGAGCAATTAAAATTAATTGCTAACGCATCCCAAATGGAGCTGCTCTACGGATTACTGCCGGAGCTCGAGAAGAAGCACGCGAGTCTGAAAAATATCACGATCGAACAGTCTTCCCAGCTTGGGGAAAACGACGTTGTGATCGAAACGGATTGGAACCGAATTGATGCGACCCTCGATTCGCAGTTAGGTTCGCTCCATGAGGTCGTGCTCTCGATACTCGAAGAGAAGCAGAGCCAAAGCGCGTGAACTCTAACCAAATGCTCGACCGCGTCTCGACTCACGTCTCCTACCGCGTTGCGGGAAAAGTCGTAAAGTCGATCGGCATGGTTTTCGAAGCGGTCCTACCGGGAGCTTCGGTGGGGAGCATTTGCCGAATCCTCACGCCCGAACCGGGTGCGAGTAAACCCCTT
>JANXTV010000512.1 GCA_025352185.1 Oligoflexia bacterium | reverse complement strand
TCGTAGAATTCGCACTTTGTTTTCGGATTACTTTGGAGGAAGGCCACGAATGCTTCCCGTGGCAGGTGAAACGCTTTACACGGCGTGAGGGCCTGGACGGTCGCGGACCGGGGTGCATCGTCAATGAGGGACATCTCTCCGAAGGAAAGTCCGGCCCGGAGCGTAGCGACTTCGCAAAGGTCTCCCGAAGCTTTATTCGTTTTAAATACTCCCGCTTGGCCTTCAATTAGAAAGTAGAAACCACCCGAAGGTTCTCCCTCGATGACGATGAGGGCGTGGGGTTCAAAACCCACGATTTCTCCGCCGCGCACGAGCGTCTGGAGCTCGTCGTCGGTGAATCCTTGGAGGAGTTTAACTTCGCGAAGATTCGCCGCGGTTAAGTTCATCCGGCCTTCCTTAGCGGAGAGACGTTCGTCCCACCGCTTGTAGCGGCTTCACTTCCGGCCATCCCGTAGGCCGCGAAGAGTCGATCATTCACGTCGGCGAGATTCACTAGGCTATCTTGGGCCATCATCTTCACGCGGTTCAGAACCTTCCGTTCGAGGGCTCCGTAGATATCGCGGCTCGGATTCTGGAAGGATTCGAGTTCTTCCTCGAGATCACTCACGAGATCCTTCGGACACTTTCCGAAGATCGACTGTCGAATATCTCCGCGGCAACCCTTCAGGAACTGGAGGAGTTCTTCATGACGAAGACTCAGGATCACTTCGAGGAGCTGCCCGTCCGGAATAAAGGCGAGCGTATCGATCGAAACGAGTTTATGTTTCACGACCCGTGCGCTATCGGGATTATTCATCTCGAGATTTTTCATTACGGTGTGTTGGACCTGGGGTTCGCTACGCTCGAGAAGATTCACGAGGACGTCACTTCCCGGAAGGGCTTCGGTATTCAAGCGCGGATTTTCTTGACGCTTTCTCTTCAAGGCGACGGCCACGTTTTGGATGTAGTCCCGCGGCAGGTAATCGATCCGAGAGAGCTCGGCGAGGAGTCGCATTTTCGTCGCTTCGTCGATGGCGGTGAAAATCGCGGCACGCTTCTGGTTATCGCACTGGGTAAGGACGATCGCCTTTACCGTGAGGGATTCGTTTCGCACGAGCTCCATAATTTGCATTCCGTCCATCTCGCCCAGAAATTCAAATTGGACGGACGAACGTGAAGCTACGACGGCCATCTTTCCGGCGACCGTACGGCTATGGAGGCGTTTCAGAAGCTCGAGCTTTTCCTCATCGTCGAGTTCAATCGGCGTGCGGGCGTAGAACTCCATGAGTTCGTTTAAGTCATGCTGGAGCGAAGGATCCCGGAGAAGGTCGAGGACGACGCTCTCGCCAAAGATCGAAAGGTAACCCGAAGTCGTTTCGATCCCCTCCTCGGTTAGAATGCGACCGAAGACATACTTCGCGACGCGCGGCTGTTCGGAGAAAATCGCCATCAATTCGTCCCGGAGGCGTTCGATCTCGAACCGGCGACCTACCATCGATGCGCCAGACTGCGCGGTACCGGTCGTTTCGCCCGAGGTGGCGGAGTAATGGGGAGCCGTACTTTCCGATGGGCTCGGAGAGGGTCCGGTTCCACCGAGGTTCTTCATTTCGATCGTTTGCTTCGAACGCAGGGTCGAGAATGCGATGAATGCGAGCATGGAGAGGATGATCGCCGCAAAAATCGCGGCGTAAGTCCGCATGGACTTAAACTCGGTCGTGAGGGCGTCGCCATTTTCGACTCGTTCGATCTTCTCGTAGTGCTGGATATTTTCGGTCCGCTGGTCTTTCGAGGTATTCGAGGAGTTGAATTTATTATCCGAATTATTCGACGAATTCGAGCGGGAGTCGGAGTTTAAAGAATTTGTATTATGTTCGGTCGACGTACGACTTTGTTCGGACAGGGTCTTTTCGGAGCGATTCTGTTCGAGTGACTCTTTAGACTCTCGGTTCGTGGCGGAAGACTTTCCGTAGGTCTTTCCATCGGCGCCGACGAAAGTGGCCATGTTCGCGTAGTCGCCCGTTTCCCCGCCGACGCGCGGGAATTTCATAGCGTTCGTGCGAAGTTCGGAGTTTTTAAAAGCGTTCACCTTCATTTTTGCCATCGCGAGGAGATTTTCTCGGTCACCGTCGGGGATACTCTCTTCCATGAGGAGAGTTCCGCCGATCGATTTTACTCGAATGGCGACTCCGCCGGACTCGAAGTATTCACCGCTGTTCCCGTACTGGGCCTCCTCGATATTTACGAGTTCGGACTGGAGATCGTATTCGGAAAAGAGGCAGTCCCGGGGACAGTATTTTGCGATGAGTTCATCCATTGCGGACTTAAATCGTTTCGTAACACTTTCGCGGAGTTCCGCGACCTTTTGCGCACTTTCCGCGGGCGGAGGAAAACGGGTGACTTTCGTCGCGATCTTAACGGGATAGTCGAGGGTTTCGAGGTAGCGATTTACGAGTTCGAGGACCCGCGTTCGCGTGTTCGGACCTATTTTTTCGTCGATGAGAACT
>JANXTV010000492.1 GCA_025352185.1 Oligoflexia bacterium | reverse complement strand
CCGAAGTTTCAACGGTTACTTAAGCTCGCAGTTAAGAAACAAATCAGGTCCCGGAAAAAATGAAGCTAGAGATACACCTACGAAAAACGTGACCGCAAATGGTGGAAGAATCACCTGGGAGGCCTCGGAGTAGATATTTTCAAAGGAAAAGCGATTACACGCGGTCAGATCCAAAACTAAAAGGGGTCCGACCTCGCCACTTTTCAGTCGGAATGGGGCAAGCCCGACTCCTGGCACGGCACCAACGACAAAAATCAACCTGCCTTTCTCGCTCACGTTTATCGGAAGAACCTCGAGAAATTAAACTGCGCCAGCTCATGTCTTCGTGACATTTGATGATCATTCCCCACGGTCCGCGGGCTACGCTCTCGTGGCCGAACATCGCATCGAGATTGAGTTCGAGGCTTCACCTAAAGAAAGAGTCTTATTCTAGAGGTATGGAAAGCCCACGAAAAACTCACTGCTCCGAAAGGGAAGAAGAAGGTTAGGAAGAAGGTTAGGAAGGAGTGCAATTGACGACCTTCCGTGGGTAGCACGCCTTAAAATTCAGCGGGCTCTACTTTAATTTAAACAAGTCGCGAAAAGCCAAACGGTTGGGGCATGCTCATTCCTCGGTTGAATCTTTTCACTCGAGGTGTCCTTTGTGTCCCGGAATGGGCGTTTCGAGATTGTTATGACGATACGGGACGCCTACTTGGGTAGATATTGGACATAAGTCTTACAAAATTGAGAAAGCGAAGTTTGTCCATTACTGGAGCGATTCATTTGAACGGCGAACGGTATTGACGAACTAATTTAGGTAAATTACGACTGTTTTGCCGAGCGGATCTCCCTAAAGATGTCCGACACGTGCGAGGAGTTCCATGGAAATTCAAGATGATATTTCGATCCGTCGCTACTCGACCGGTATCGCAGGACTCGACGCGCTCTTAGATGGCGGCCTTCCAAGCGAGCGCCTCTATGTCATTCAGGGGAATCCGGGCACCGGGAAGACAACGCTCGGGCTTCAGTTTCTGCTCGAGGGCGTTCCTCATGGTCAGAAGGGCCTGTACATTACGTTTTCGGAAACTCGAAAAGAACTTCTGCAGGTCGCCCATTCACATGGCTGGGATCTTTTAAAAATTGCGTTGTTTGATCTTTCATCGATTGAAGGTCAAATTAAACCGGAATCTCAGAATACGATGTTTCACCCCTCCGAAGTGGAACTCAGTCAAGTGACGAAGTCCCTACTCGCCGAAGTCGAGCGCGTGAATCCAGATCGCATCGTATTTGATTCAGTTTCAGAATTACTCCTCCTTGCGGAAAGCTCGCTACGATACCGAAAACAAATTCTGGCGCTTAAACAGACATTCCTCGGCCGTAAGTCGACGGCACTCTTTCTTGATGACCTTACCTCTACGGGACGGGATCTCCAGATCCAGAGCATTGCTCACGGCGTGATTCAACTTGAAAGAGTTCATAAGGAATTCGGCGGGGCGCGAAGAAGGCTCAATATCGTAAAACTCAGGGGCTCGAGCTTTGCCGAAGGAAACCACGACTACATCATTAAACGCGGTGGAATAACCGTATTCCCGAGAATGATTTCTGCGAACTACTCAGACGAAGCCGACTATTCCCGCGTGGGAACTGGACTGCGAGAGTTAGATTCATTGCTCGGCGGCGGAATGGACCGTGGTACCAGCACACTTTTTGTTGGCCCTGCCGGCACCGGAAAGTCTACCATAGCCGCTCAATGTGCTTTTACGATGGCTTCCAGAGGCGAGAAGGTAAGTATTTTTCTCTTCGATGAAAATACGGCTACTTACATAAAACGACTGGCTGAGCTCGGAATGGATCTAGTCCCTCATTTAAGTTCGGGGATGATCAAAATTACAAAAATCGATCCTGCGGAATTATCTCCGGGAGAGTTTACCCAAAATATTTGCAAATCAGTGGAAGTGGATAATGTAAAACTCGTTTTAGTCGACAGTCTAAATGGCTACATTCACGCCATGGCTGAAGAAGAAGCGCTCATCTTACAACTTCACGAGCTTCTTTCTTACTTAAGTCTTCGCGGAGTGGTCACGATTTTTATCATGGCTCAACAAGGAATGTTCGGTAACGTCCAGTCGCCGATTGATCTCACTTACCTTACCGATACCGCGATTCTTACGCGCTATTTTGAAGCCAATGGATCGGTGAGGAAAGCCATCTCGATCATTAAAAAGCGAAGTGGAAAACATGAAAGCACTATCCGTGAACTCATCATCGACGAAAGTGGAATAAAAGTCGGTCCAGTGCTCACTCAGTTTCAGGGACTGCTTTCCGGCATCCCGGTACTTACACGATCAATTGAAAGTGGGCCGGCCCGAGGACTGAAATAGATGGGGTCTGACTCTAAACATGACACCGTATTGATCGTCGCACCCACCGCGAAGGATGCCGTACTTGCACGAGAAGTACTAAGCCGCTTTGAGATATCCTCAGAGAGTTTTCCGACACTCGTAGAACTGGTCGAGCGATTAAAGCGTCCAGCCGGCGCCTTGCTACTCGCGGAAGAGGCATTGAAATCGGACGAGGTCGGTTTACTCAAGGAGACCCTTGCTCACCAAGAAGCTTGGTCTGACATTCCGGTACTCGTGATGGTCTCGGGTCGCGACAGAGGTCCTTCCGGTCTGAACGTACTCGAACTTTTCGAAAACACTGGAAACATCACTCTGATCGAGCGCCCCTTTCACACCGCGACTTTGGTCAGCAGCATCCGGTCACTCATTCGATCGAGACAAAGACAGTATGAGGTACAGCGGTTAGTGACCGAATTAGAAGTTTCACTTCGCCAACGAGATGAATTCGTATCCATGGCAAGTCATGAGTTAAAGACGCCACTAACAACTTTGAAGCTGACCAGCCAAATGGCACTCCGGTCGCTCTCGCAATCACCCGACCAACAGATCCCCACAGATAAACTGAAGCGCAATATAATTAACAATGATCGACAACTGGGCCGACTTTCCCGATTAATTGATAACCTGTTAGATGTTACCCAAATGCGGACAGGTAAGATGACTATTCAAAAGTCGCAGACTGACTTAGCCGCCCTTAGCGCGCGGGTAGTCGACCAATTTACATCCGCAGCTACTTCATCGGGCTGTTCCCTTGAGTTTTCCTCATTTGAGGAGGCACATGGAAATTGGGATTCGGACCGAATCGAGCAGGTCGTCATTAACTTGGTCAGTAACGCCATTAAGTATGGCGCGGGTAAACCGATTCGCGTGAACGTCACTTCCTCCGGCGAGAGCGCCGTTCTCCTGGTCGAAGATGAGGGAATGGGGATTGCGCCTGAAAATCAAGAAAAGATATTTGAACGCTTCGAACGTGTTGCTTCGGAGCAGTCGATATCGGGTCTGGGCCTTGGACTATTCATAGTCAGGCAGATAGTAGAAATGCATAGCGGTAAAATTTCGCTCCAAAGTGTTTTAGGGAAAGGGTCGCTATTCCGGGTTGAACTCCCACGGGTAAGCGGCTCACCCAGGCTAAGCCTCGCACCTGACATGGGCCAGAACAATCCTAAGGCCAATAGCCCTTCCTTCAAGCATTCTCGTTAGTATCTTTCCATCGGCTGGTTTAAGAGCAAGGACCTTTAGAACTACGCAGTTTCCCGCCGAAGCAAGGCGGAGTTTCGCTCCGGTAAAAAACAAAGAATTAAAATCGCCACGGCTGCTCCGGCCGCCCCGTAAATAAAGGTCCCGCTCGGCCCGACTCGGTCCCAGAGATAACCAGCGACCGAGCTTGCGAGTAATATCGAAATTCCACTTACCGTCCCGAGCATTCCGATCGCCGTTCCTTTAAATTCGGGCGGGACGAGGTCGACGACGAGGGCCTTTCCGACTCCGTCCGTACTCCCCATATAGAGGCCGTACGCCGCGAACAGCGCCCAAAACTGCAGGGCCGAGGTAGCCACCGAAAAGCCGAGATATACGAGCACGAAAATCACTAAACCGGTGATGAGAAGGTTTCGTCGTTTCATCCCGTCGGAAAGCCTGCCGAGATACGGGCTCGAGAGCGCGTACACCAGGTTATATCCGCAGTACATGAGGATCGTCGTGCTTAAACTCAAGCCCGTACTTTTCGCTTTCAGAATGAGAAAAACGTCGCTTGAATTCGCGACCGAAAAAACACCCCACGCAAACAGATAGGTTCTAAAACTCGAACTCGCATCTCGCCACCGCCACACCTTTTTCGACGAAGCTTTCTGCCGCGCCACCTTCGAACTTTCGCGAACGGAAAAGGCGATCGCTACGGACGCAAGCCCGGGAATTACGGCCCAAAAATAGAGCGGCCGTAGATTTTCGGCACTGCCGTTTAAGTAATAGATCGCGAGGAGCGGACCGAGGGCAGCTCCCATCGTGTCCATCATTCGGTGCCATCCGAATGCTTCGCCTTGGACATCCGGAGCGACGGAATCCGAAAGGAGCGCGTCCCGAGGGGCGGTACGAATCCCCTTCCCCGTCCGGTCGAGTCCGCGCGCAAATAAAACGAGGGGCCATCCGGCAGCGAGCCCAATAATGGGTTTCGCAACCGCGGCTAAAAAATATCCGCTCACGATAAACGGGCGCCGTCGCCGTAACCGATCCGAGAGCGCACCCGAATAAGTTTTAAGGAGGCTCGCGATCGACTCGGCCACTCCTTCGATGAGCCCCACCGATAGCATCGATGCGCCGAGTGTCTTCGTCAGAAAAATCGGGGTGATGGGATAAAGCATCTCACTCGAGACGTCGGCGAAGAAGGAAACGAGACCGAGACGGATCACGGTAGAACTGAGAACTTTCATTCTCGGGCTAAAGAGAAATGCCACCTTAGGCTACCCCGATCCCATTTCCGCTCCCGCAATCCAGTACGGGAGAGTCGGCGTAACGTCGTGATTAAAGAGCCGCCGAGTCTCCGAGTGAACTTTTCCGTAGGGTAAGGTGATCGCCACGTCGAAATCTTCGCAGCGCAAAACACGCGCGTCAACGCCGTTCCTCGTTCGATATCCTGTCCGAAATCACCCCCCTCAGTACTCTTCTAGGTGATACCTTACACTCGTCACGATCGTATTCTCCCGCGAACGCAGCGCCGCCCGGAGCACCAGCGCCGTCTGATTATGCAGAAACTGGTGGTACCATTTCGGCGTGACGAACTCCGGCACAATGACCGTGATCGTATCGTCGTGTGACGTTTGAGCCACGTCGTCAACAAATCGAATGACCGGGGAAATTACGGAACGAAAGGGAGATTTAATGACCGTTAACGGAATCTCGGGAACCCGCTTTTCCCACTGAACTTTTAGACGAGCCGTCGCCTCGGGATCCAGCTCAACGTAACACGCGCGAACGTCCTTCGCGATGGTACTCGCGTACCGGAGAGCGTCGATCACTCCCGGATGTAAGCCCGATACCGGCACGATCGCCGTGTGCTTCGCGCTGACGAGACGACTCACTCCCCGGTCGCGGGACGGTGCCGAGAGCTGTTTTCCGATCTGGATGTAGTGGTGATTAATCTTACGAAAGAAATAAACGAGGAGTGGAATCAGTAAAACTACCATCCAAGCGCCGTGGAGAAACTTCGTCGCACCGATCACGAGTAAAACGACGAAAGTACTGAGGGCCCCGACCGCGCTAATGATTCCGGACTTTACCCACCCAGGCTTTCGCTCCTTCCAGTGGTGAACGACCATTCCGGACTGTGAAAGCGTGAACGAGAGAAACACTCCCACGGCGTAAAGAGGAATCAGATGGTGGGTCGTTCCGCCGAAAATCACGATGAGGAAAATCGCACCGGCCGAAAGACCGACGATTCCGTTCGAAAAAACGAGTCGATCCCCAAGACTCGCGAGCTGCCGCGGAAGAAAACGGTCATTCGCGAGTAACGAAGCCAGCCTCGGAAAATCCGCGTAACTCGTATTCGCAGCGAGAAAGAGAATCAGCGCCGTCGTAGACGGGATCGCGTAATAGAACGGGCTCTCTCCGAAAATTTTCCGGGCGAGGATGGAAACCGCCGTCTCCCCTTCTCCGGGCACGACCCCGTAGAGGTGCGCGAGTAAAGTAATCGCGAGGAAGAAGCCACCGAGGATGACCGACATCCAAACCATCGTCGTCTTCGCATTCCTTTGGGCGGGCTCTTGAAATACGGGTATGCCGTTTGAGATCGCCTCCACTCCCGTCAGTGCGGAACATCCCGAAGAGAACGCGCGTAATAAAAGAAATAAGGGCACCGCCGGATAAGCCTCGTGAACGATCGGAGCTACCGGGACGACTTCCCCGGAAGCAAACCGCCAGGTTCCAACCACGATCATTATTAAAAAGGAAAAAATAAAGAGATAGGTGGGGAGCGCGAAAACGTTCGAGGATTCCTTAATCCCCCGCAGATTGAGAAACATTACGATGAGAATGACGAGAATCCCGAAGGCAACCTTATGCGGTCCCAAATCTGGAAAGGCAGACACCACGTTTTCCACGCCGGCCGCCACCGACACCGAAACGGTGAGGGTATAATCGATCAGTAAGGAAGCACCGGCCACGAGCCCCGCCGTCGTGCCGAGGTTTTCTTTCGCAACCGTGTACGCACCGCCTCCGCCCGGGTACGCATCGATGGTCTGCCGGTAGGAAACCGTGACGATCAAGAGTAGCGCACCGATCGCGATTGCAATCGGCATCGACCACGCCACCGCGGTCAGCGCGAAAAGGGACAGCGGAATTAAAATTTCTTCCGTTGCGTACGCAACTGACGAAAGCGCGTCGGAGGAAAGCACAGCCAAGGCTTTCCACTTCGGGATTCGCTCGAGGTGCGCCATATCGGTGGTTAGCGGATTCCCTAAGATCACCCGCTTGATGCGATCAAAACTCATAAATCGTCTCCCGGAGAGTCGACTATGTCCTTCGATGCGCGGTGCCACAATACCCGATGGGGCGTCCGAAAATTTTATACTTTCTTTATACCGAATGATTCAAAGTCTTCAAGCGAGCGCTGGGTCTGAAACCTCCTCTTCATTTTTTCTAGGCCGGCTTACCGTTCGACTTCAAGACTTTCAGACGAATTGCCCAATCCCAAGGCGACCCTCGCGGTCGTCCGAAATACTTCGCAACCGCGCCTGCCCTTCGGCCTATCACTTGGGTGATGTCACGTGAGAAAGCCCAGAAATACCGAATAAATTTAGGTTTTTTTACCACTCTACTCGTCTGCCCCGCCTTAGGGCGCGATGGGGCGTAAAGGGCGTATCTATAAAGTCCATGCAACGTAACCTGAAGAGATCGGGCTAAGCACCGGCCGAAAACCGTAAAAGGAATCAATGATTAAATTCTCTCTTTTCAATGCCCCTGTCTCTCATCTAAAATTCGCCATCGCCGCTCTGACCTTCGGCAGTCTCCTCTTCGGTTGCGGCTCCTCCCCTTCCGCGACCACGGATCTTTCCAGCGCAAACGGCTACGTCATCCTGGCTAAAACTGGAATCTCGAACGCAACCGGTTCTACGATCTACGGGAATCTAGGGGTGAGTCCCGCCGCCGCCACCTACATCACGGGTTTCGGCCTCACCGCCGACTCTTCGAATACGTTTTCGACGTCCGCTTCGGTCGTTGGAAAAATTTACGCCGCCGACTACGCGGCCCCGACTCCGACGGTCCTCACGTCCGCCATTGGAAATATGCAGACGACCTACACCGAACTCGCCGGCCGGGCGCCGATCGATACTGAACTCCATACCGGAATCCTCGGGTCGCAGACCATTCCTCCGGGAGTTCACTACTGGTCGACCAGCGTTGGAAGTGCCGGTGGTAACCTCACACTGAACGGGAGCTCGACCGATGTCTGGGTTTTCCAAGTCGCGCAGAACGTGACGATCGCCGCCGCTTATAGCGTCGTCCTCACGGGCGGAGCGCTCGCGAGAAACGTATACTGGCAAGTCGCCGGCCAAGTTACGACCGGCTCTACTTCGCACTTCGAAGGGAACATCTACTCCCAAACCGCGATCACCCTCGGTAACCTCGCGTCCCTGACGGGACGAGCTTTCGCCCAGACTCGGGTTAACCTCGATAATAACGCAATCACGCAGCCATAAATCGTGCGCACGTAAGGATGGGGACGCGGGATCGTGGCGCTCCCTCCTTACGTGCGTAAAAAACTAGCCCCCGCCGCGGCCTCAATCGTCACTTTTCGGTCCTTTAAATTAACTTTCGTAAACTCCGCCCCGAGAAAGAGAATGATCGAGGAATAGTAGATCCAGATGAGGACGACCGCGATAGATCCCGCCGCCCCGTAAGACGAAGCCACGCTCCCTTTTCCGAGATAGAGGCCGATGGCAAATTTTCCGATCTCGAAGAGAAATGAAGTAAAAATCGCACCCTTCCAGACCCATCGCCATTTTAGTTTTACGTCGGGGAGAATTTTAAAAATCATCGCGAATAAACAAGTCGTTACCCCGAAGGATACGACGAAATTAACGATGTGCCATAAGGCTAAACCCCCGGGAAGTCCTGAACTCATGAACTTTCCCAGGGCCGAGAGCGCGGCACTTGCCACGAGCGAAACGAGGAGCAGGAAAGCGATGCCACCAACCATTCCGAAAGACAGAAGCCTCTGACGGAGCATTCCTAGCAGGCCCGCATCTCTCTTCTGAACCACCCCCCAGATGAGGTTCAGAGACTCCTGTAGGGAAATGAATACGCTCGTAGCGCCGATCATTAACGTGATCACTCCTAGACAGGTCGCTAAAATTCCGCCTTCCTTATGTTGGTTCGCACTCTGGACCATGCTTTGGATCGTCGCCGCCCCTTCGTCTCCCACGAGGTCCCGAACCGCGGAAAATAGCTGCCCGGAGGACGCTTCGTCACCGAAGATCAGTGCCGCCAGTGCGATGCTGATGACGAGTAACGGCGCCATCGAAAACATCGTATAATACGCTAGGCTCGAAGCCAGCATCGACCCGTGATCATCCGACCACTGTGAGTAGGTGGCACCCAGAGTTTTAAAAAACTTTCTGACCTCGGTCATATCTTTCGCCACTTCCATACGGCCGAGATGATGCCACTGAAGGAATAGGAAATTCAATCCTCATGAGCGACAACGGGACTCGCCCATTCCGCCCCGGTGAACTACGGCATACCGATTGCTACTTCGGGCTTATGAACAAAACCCTATCCCGCCTAAAACCTTTTACCTTACTTCCCTTTCTTTGCCTCGTCTCCGGTGCGGCGATTGCCGCCGAAGATTCAATGTCCCCCGCGCTCGACGACGCCCAAATCGCAAAAATTCTCCTGACCGCGAATGATGCGGAGATCGATGCAGCCCAGCTGGCGAAAAAACAAGGCGAGGCACCGGCGGTTAAAAACTTCGCCGAGAAGATGATTTCCCAACATAAAATGAATCGCGATGAAGCGAAAAAGATTACGAAAAACGCGAAAATTAATCCGAAGAAAAATTCGGACGCTGAAGCGCTCGAGGATAATGCGGAAAGTACCACCGCGGGCTTGAAAAAGCTGAAAGGGGCGGCATTCGATAACGGATACATGGCGCAACAAGTAAGCATGCACGAAGAGCTACTGAAAAAGCTCGACGATCAACTCATTCCCGCCGCCCAGAATGCGGAATTTAAGGCTTACCTCCAAAAAACTCGGGGCCATGTAGCGACGCACCTCGAGGAAGCACGGGCCATCGTGAACGCAAGGTCCGGCGCAAAGCTGTAAGTTCCGTAATAAGTAAATTCCGCGATAAAAAGGGATTCGTTTACTTCGCGTCGGTCGCAACCGGTCCGTACGGAATCGGGAGGTATCGAAAGCCCGATTTCTCCGCCGAAACGTGACCGATTCCCGGGAACGGTAGGTGGACGGCCCCGATGAGGTAACCCGCTTTAGCCGCGTCCCTAAAAGCCGCCACCCGCTGGGTAGTGGCCGCCTTCATATCGGTATCGAACCCGACACCGACCGAGGGATCAGGAAACTGAATCGCCTCGACGTGGAGTAGGTCTCCCACGAGCAGTAACTTCTTTCCGCCCGATTCCACTGCGTAACTCGTGTGGCCGGGAGTATGGCCGTAGCTCGGCAGCGCGGTGATGCCCGGGACGATCTCGGTCTTTCCATGAAAAGGCTTAAACTGTTTCGCCGCCTGGTAGGGCGCCACGGCCGCGACGGAGTTTGCGAACATCTCCTTAATCGGGGACTGCTTCCCTTCTGCGTTTGAAAGCTTTAACCAGTAGTCGGCGTCAGCCTGGTCCATACGAATCGTAGCGTGCGGGAAAACCGCTTTTCCGTCGCGCATAATTCCTCCGAGGTGGTCGGAGTGCATGTGGGTAATCGCCACTTCGTCGACTTGGTCGGGAGAATATCCCGAGGCTTTAAGATTTTCGACGAGCTGACCGAACGACGGTCCGAAAAAGGCCCCGCATCCAGCGTCGATCAACACGAGCTTCGTTCCGGTATTCACGAGAAACGCGTTCACTGAAGTCAGAACGAGTTCACCCTGGTACGATCGGGCGAGCGCGGCTTCCGACTTCGGGATCGAGGGAACCATCAGCTCTTTCGGTTTGATCGGAAAAAAACCATCAAACAAAACGGTGATCTCCGTCGTGCCGAGCATCATCCGGTAAAAGCCAGGAGCCTGAGTTTTCACCTGCGGCGCGGAAGCAAAAGCCGATACGAAAAAAAGAGATGCAAGCGTGCAGACACTGAGTACCGAAGGAATGTTTTTCATAGTGGCTCGATGGTGCCACGGCCGAAATAGAAAGTTCAATCCAGATTCCGAAAAGACTTACTCAGCACCCTTCAACAAAGGGAAGTTATTTTTGAACTTCTGATGCCTTAAGGGCATCCCGCTGGCGACGTTCTAACTCTGCCTTCTCGGCTTGGAGGCGGAGTGATTTTTGCTTTTCTTTCGCGGCGAGGTAACCGACTTGCGCGGATGCGAAGTTCGACTGGCGAGTCGCCTTCTTAATAAGCGTTCGAGTGGTGGAGCTAAGACCGTTACCCTTCATGGGGCCTATCTATACCGGATCGGACACGGAGGGCAATTTAAAGCGCGATATTCACCCTCATTCCGGGAGCTGCGGGGCTAAAGGCTCACTATTCGGCCCCCCACTCCCGGGACCATACCGGCCGGCCGGTTCGGTTTGCCCTTACGGGAGATGAGTGTAAATCCCGAATGCTTTCAGAAACTTATAAATTATTTTTTGACAATTCTGAACGCTAAACCATCGTAAAAAATGAGCCGAACGTGGAACTAGAGTCGGCTCAGGAGGGAAATGTAAAGTTAATCTACACTGCCGGTTTAATGACTTTTAATGCGTTTCTCAAACTTTTTTTAATTTCTTTAGCTAACCTAAAAATCAAAGGAGAAGGAGGAAAAGACCCTATCGAATGAAAACCGCAGCCGTTTAGCCTGAAGCCATTAAAATTAATCCGGGGGTTCGCGCCCCGGAATCCCATCTCGAGCCCCCGCTCACTCTCTCGGGGCGGGGGCCCATAAAACAGGAGGAAAGTATGATCCCAGCGAACGAGAAGAAAATCAGCCGTTATCAGTTTACCGCCGAGAACATTACGTCCGATCCCGAACTAGAAAAAATGGCGAATCTGAAGCTCGCCCAGCTCCTTGCCCTCGCCCCGAAAGATGCCTTAGCCGCCGCCCGCGTCGAAAATAGCGGCCGGTACTACGTCGCCGTCGCGGAGGTAAAATCGCGATTCCGGAACTTTGAAGAGAAATCGGCCGGATCCACGCCCTACTCGGCGGTTCGACGCGCACTCGAGCGCCTCGAAGACCGCCTTTACCGGTGGCGCTTCGGTGGTGGCACGGATGCTTCCGCACACCCAGTCCGGGCTTATCCATTAACTCAGCTCCAAGGATAACCCGTATGAAACCCATACATTCAAAGGCCCTTATCGCCTGGGTAAGCTTTGTCCTCGGAATCACCGCAGTGCTCGCCGCCGAAAAAATAGGGAAGTGGAGATCTCCCGGGGAACCTAAATTCGTGGTCGAAAATCCTCGGATTTTACCGAAGTCCGAGGATACCAAGTCCGAGAGAACCTCCACGGTAGATGATTTCGATCCGTTCAGGGACGACCCACTCTTCGTGGGAGGAGCAAACCCATTTGAATCCATGAGAAAACTTCAAAGCAAGATGTTCAGTCGCTTCGGCACGCCCGACGTGACCGCGGCGGAAGTGAAGACCCGCGAAGATAAGGATTTCGTCTATTACGACATCCCGATTAAGGATCTGAATAGGGAGAAACTGAAAGTGAAGGTCGAAGACGGTCAAATCAGTATTTCGGGACAAGTAGAGAAGAAGTCCGAGGAGGAGGGTTCAGCATCGTACTATACCTCGAGCTTCCACCGCACTTTCCCGGCTCCAGCCCAAGTGGATTCCGAAAGGTTTCAGCTCGAACAAATGAACGATACGCTCACGCTGAAGTTCCCGAAGAAAATGGGGGTATAAGACTAT
>JANXTV010000472.1 GCA_025352185.1 Oligoflexia bacterium | reverse complement strand
CACTCCCGCCCTTTCCTAAAAAAATCGCGGTGATTACATCACCCAGCGGCGCCGCGATTCGCGATATGTTGAATATACTTAAGCGCCGTGCTCCGAACGTAGAGATTCTAGTCGTTCCTGCAGTCGTGCAGGGAGAAGAAGCTCCTCGGCAACTGATTCGGGGGCTCGAAGCCGTGAATAAGTATGGCCTCGCGGAAATCATCGTTCTTGCGCGTGGCGGGGGCAGTATCGAAGACCTCTGGTGCTTTAACGACGAAAATCTGGCGCGTGCGATTTCGGCTTCCGAGCTGCCCGTGATTTCGGCAGTCGGACATGAAATCGATTTCACGATATCGGACTTTGTATCCGATTTACGTGCTCCGACTCCGTCGGCCGCAGCCGAAATCGTTTCCGGGCATTGGATGGATGTCACCCGCCAAATCCAGGTCTCCGGAGACCGAATGCGCTCGATGATCCTCCGCGAACTCCAGGCGCGGAAGAATCTACTTTTCCAGCTGGCGGCGCGAGTCGTGAGTCCCCTGGATAAACTTCGGGAACAGATGCAGCGGATTGACGAATGGTCGATGCGGATGGAGCGCGCACTTCGCCAGATCGTCGAACGACGGAAGTTGGCATTTGGCCAGGTCACCGGTAAACTGGAAGCACTCTCGCCGTTAAAAGTCCTCGACCGAGGCTATTCGATTTCCCGAAGTGAATCCGGGAAAGTCCTGCGTAAGAAGTCCGACACAAAACCTGGCGAGACCTTCCAGGTGGTATTTTCCGATGGTGAAGCAAAAGCGCGTTTTCTCTAGTCTGGGTTTTATCGGTGCCCTCCTACTCGGGTCGCTCTTCGCTTCGGTGACGGCATGTAAAACACCCGAGGGCGAACACGGAAAGCCCGAACTCACCGAAACCGTCGTAATCGACGAGATCACTCCTCCCTCTCCGGTCGAACTGAAAGGTGTGAAAGCTGAAGATCCGGCCTCGGTACCCGCGTTCGACTTAGCGCTTTCCTCCCAGCAGGTTCCCGACGGAGCTCTCCTTCTCCTCACGATTCATCCCCTCACGGAACTCAACCTTGAAAAGGTAAAAGTTAAATTCGAAGGCGAAGAGTTTCCGACGTTTAAGTTAAAGCCGGATGGATCAGACTTAGGGGCTCTGGTCGCCGTTCCCTTTAATTCAAAACCGAGAAAGACTCAGGTCGATTTTTCTTGGGAAGAAGGAAAATTAAAGAAGTCTGCCGCGATCCCTCTCGAAGTCATCGACGGTAAATATAAATCGGAAGCCTTAAAGGTCGACGAAAAGAAAGTGACTCCGCCGAAGAAAACGATGGCCCGAATTAAGCGTGAGCAGGCTCAGATCGGCGCACTCTACCGTACGATTACCCCGGAAAAAATGTGGAGTGGGGCTTTCTCTTTTCCACTTCCGACCGAGCTCACTTCTCCGTTTGGTACCAAACGAATTTATAATGGCCATATGAATGGTTTCCACCAGGGACTCGATTTTCGGGCCCGTACACCGCTGCCGATCGCCGCGCCCGAGAACGCCCGCGTAGCGATGGCGCAGGATCTTTATTTCACGGGAAATACGGTGATTCTCGACCATGGATACGGACTTTATACTATTTACGGTCACATGAGCAGTCTCGGGGTAAAAGTCGGCGACCGGGTGAAAAAGGGTCAGATTCTAGGACTGAGTGGCGCTTCCGGTCGAGCGACGGGCCCGCACCTGCACTGGGGTGCGGTGCTGATGAAACAGAAATTTAATCCTTTAGATCTGAAGCGGGTACTTCGATAAACCGGTATCCCGCTCCCCGAACCGTTACAAAATGTTTCGGGTGATCGGGATCGAGTTCAAAAACTTTTCGGAGTCGTCCGAGAAAGTAATCGGTCGTACGGGTCTTCGGAAGAAAGCGGAAACCCCAGACTTCCTTTAGAAGTTCTTCCCGCGAAACGATCGCGCCATTCGCCTGGATTAAGTGGGTCGCGAGCTTAAATTCTAGGGGGGTGAGTTCGACCCATCCCCTTGGGCCAAAAATTCGGAGGCGATCGGGTTCCATTGTCCATAGCGGAGATTTTTTCGAAGCCTTTTCTTTCGCGCGCGTGGCGAGGCTTTCCTTTCTCCGGGATAGGGCACGGATACGAGCCGCGAGTTCCTCCCAGTGAAAGGGTTTCGGCAGGTAGTCATCCGCCCCCGATTCTAGTCCTTCCACCCGGTCCTCAATCTCACCCTTTGCCGTCAGACACAGGATTGCGCCCGTGAAACTTTCGGCGCGAAGAGACTCACATAAAGTAAGCCCATCTCCGTCGGGTAAATTTCGGTCGAGGATGATGAGGTCGAAGGCGTGAAGTTTTAAAAGTTCCTCCGCTCCCGAGATCGTTGTCGAATGTTGTATTTCCGGAATTTTTAATCGTGCGAGCGCGATTTTTAGAGTTTGGGCGAGGGAATTCTCATCTTCGACGAGGAGTACGGTTTCAAAAGGTGCTCCGTTCATCCGAGACTTCTTCCCGCGAGAGTGAGGCGAGCGCCCTTTTTATGGCCGTCGCTTTCAGCGGTGATTCGTATGCCCATTCTTTTACAAGCGGCCTTTGCGAGGTAGAGACCGAGACCCGTTCCGGCGATCGAATAGGGAGCGGAATGCTTCGCCCGGTAGAAGCGTTTGAAGAGTTTCTTCGATTCTCGTGAATCAAATCCGAAGCCCTCATCTTTAAAGGTAATCTTCCAGTTCCGTCCTTCACGTTCGGTTTTTAGGTGGAGCTTGGGTTTTCCGTTCGCAAACTTGCGGGCGTTCTCGATGAGATTCAAACAAACGAGATCAAACATTTTTAGGTCGACATAAATGCGCTCCGGAAGGAGGTCCCCTTCGCGAGTGAGGACTCCATCGACTCCGAGGAGATCGCGCCACTCGACCATTTTCGTAGTGACCCAATTTTCGAGATTTAATTCGATTCGTTTCGAACGCACGGCTTTTGCGTCCCACCGAGCGGCTTCGAGCAGCGCTTCTACTTCGGAGCGTAGTCGTACGAGTTCGACTTGATGAGACTTCCAGAGCTGATCCCGTTCGGAAGGGAGGAGATCCGTTTGCCGAAGGAGAGATGAAGAAAGTTCCAGCGTCGCGATCGGGGTCTTTAATTCGTGAGTCACCGCCGCGAGAAATTCGGACTGAAGCTGGTTCAATCGCATTTCCTGGGACAGGCGAGCGAAGAGGATAATAAATCCGGCTAGGATGATAATAAAACCCAGAGTTCCTAAGATGGGTTCAAGGAGGGCTTTTCGGTTGGAAACGATGAGCAGAAAGTTGAAACGCGTGGCCAAGAC
>JANXTV010000425.1 GCA_025352185.1 Oligoflexia bacterium | reverse complement strand
CATTCGTGATCCGCACGAGCCTGGAGACCCATTTCCTGACGGACCACCGGAGTGCGTTTTCGCTCGTCGCATTTGGAATCCTCACCTATTTCGCCGTCATCACCTGGCGGAGTGCGGGGATGAATAAACCGGCTATAGAGGAGGTCTCGGAAGAACCGAGTCTCCTTCGGGACGCGGCGACCGGATTCGTGATGAATCTTTTTAATCCGTTCATTCCCTCTTTTTGGTGGGGAGCGGTGACGTTTTTTATTCTTCGTAACGACATCCTCGTTCGTCAGAACTACGTGGGTGCGATGCTACTTTTCTCCGGATCTTGCCTCGGGGCGACTTTCCTGACCGATCTCGCAAAAATATTTTTCTTCGCTCGAGCAGGAAAACTCCTCCGAAAACGGACGGATGGAGTCTGGGTGACTCGACTCCGGAAAGCGGCGGCGATCGTAATTTTTCTATTTGCGCTCCGGGTCCTGGCTGAATTACGGAACGGATTCGGAGGTGCCCCGTGAGTTGGATCGACCGAGTGGGTGAATTCCTCACGCGCGGCCAGTACCGGAAGTTTGAACGGGTGGCGATCAATGCAGAAACTGCGCAGCTAAAGGTATTTGCCGAATGTGCCCGTTCGATTCGCGGGGGAAGCTTTTGGGCCCATAAATTATCCCTCCCCGTCGGACGGCTTCCCACTCGAGTGGAGGATTTTCCACTCACGACTTACGAAGACTACCGAACTGCGATTGAGACGGGGTTCCCGGGCGATCATTCACCCTTAAACGGCGAGCGGATTCAGTTCTGGTGCACGAGTTCGGGGACGAGCGGAGTCCGAAAATTTTTTCCGATGACGGCCGCCCATTATCGGCAGGCGAGCCGCACGGCCCTCCCCCAGTTTAACCGTCTACTCCGCGAATACCCGGGATTCTTCGGCGGAAAGGTCCTCTCGCTCGCCTCACCCTTTACGGGTGAGCTTTCCCCCTCCGGAATTCCCGTGGGTCTCCTGAGTACCTCATTTTATTACCGGGCTCCGGCATTCCTTGATTTCCTACTGGGGATCCCGAGCGCGGTTTTTCGATCGGAATTAATTTTCGAAGAGTGGGGCCCGGTTTACGCGATGGCCGCGGATCTCTCCAGTATCATCGGCATGACTCCGCTCGGGGTATGCCGAGTTTTCCACGCGATGGAAGCGAAGTGGGGCACCTACCGAGATCTCCTCGTCGGTCACACCTCCCTCCCACCCGGATTACCCCGTCTCCGAATTTCCCGGCGTCGCCGGAAGGAGCTTCAAACGTTCTTCGCGGAATTTCCGGACGCTCCCCCAGCAGATAAAGGATTTCCCGTCGGAAAACTTTGGCCGAAACTGCGCGCCGTTTTCTGCTGGAAGAGTTCGATAGCGGCCGGCCAACTCCCGGAACTCGTAAACTACCTCGGTCCAGACGTGCCGATTCTCGATGGCCAGTATTCCGCGACCGAGGCTTGGTTTAACGTACCACTCACGCGCGAGCTCGGGGGTCCGCTTCACCTCGGCGCGCACGTGTTCGAGTTTCTTCCCGTCGCGGGCGAGTCGGACGCTCGCCTCCTCCGAAAACCGTGGGAGCTCGAAGTCGGAAAGGAATACGAAATCGTCCTCTCAAATGCGATGGGCCTCATCCGTTACCGGATTTTCGATATCGTTCGGTGCGTGGGATATTTTCATAAAAGTCCGGTCATCACGTTCGAATCAAAGGCACAGGATATCATCGGCCTCGATGCCGCCGTCGTCCGACTCCCCGAAGTCGTTTCGGCTTTTTCAAAAGTGGGACTTCTCCTCGACGATACTTCGGCCCTCTCCGCGTCCCCAAACGGTGAGAATCTCATTCTCTTTAAACTCGAGTTAAAAAACGCCGCGGCCGTCGCACCTTTAGGGTCGAGAGGATTCGCCGAAACCCTAGACGCCGCGCTTCGTCGGGAATCTCCTGCCTACGAAAGAACCCGCGCGGAAGGAACCACCGCTTCGCTTGAAGTAATTCGTCTTTTGCCCGGAGATCCGCTCGCATCCCGGATCTTTCCCCGTTTGGGGTCCACGGGAATGCGGGCCCAGGAAAAGGCACGCGCCATTTATAAAATTTGCCCCTTAACGAGCGACGAAATTCAGTCACTTCGGGGCCGAATCCCCGATTCCCGGTAGAGATGCCTTTTCAGATCCCCCGCACGGCTGTGCTAAGATTTAAGGCATGATGCTCCTTGGCCGCATGGCCCTTAAGAATCTCTACCGACACCTTCGGCGGAGCTTAATCACGATGGTCTCGATCGCCTCGGGACTCGGCTTCCTCCTTTGGATTTCGAGCATCCTTAACGGGCATAATCTAAATATGATTTCGACCGTCACCTCGACTTTTACGGGGCACGTCCAAATCTATCAGGACGAGTATTTTAAAGACCGGATGATTGGTAATTCGTATCCTCCCGCCGATACCGTTTCGGCCCTCCGTACGCTCCCCGGTATTCAGACGGCGAACCGGGTCTACATGCCGGCCATCGTATCGGCGAGCGAGGAATCACTCCAGCTGATGCTCGTGGGCATTCAACCCGAGGAAGAATCTAAGATTACCGAACTGAAGCGGAATCTCG
>JANXTV010000450.1 GCA_025352185.1 Oligoflexia bacterium | reverse complement strand
CCGGGACTCGCCTGGGAAGGGGGAGGCAAAGAGCCTAATTTTACGATCGAAGGGCAGAAAAATGGGAAACCAGCCGCCCGCGTGAGTGGGAAGTTCGAAGGAAAAAATGCCGGGACCCTCCTCTTCTCTTCCGAGATTATTCAGCGCGCCCAGTATAAAGAAGACAACGGAAACTTCACCGTACTCATTCCTCTTTCTGGCCGAAAAACTCCGGTAAAAGTTAAATACATCGACGATTATGGGAATCAGAAGACCCAGGAAGTGAACATCGTTTATGAAAATTTCTTCAAATTTCAACTCAACCAACCGCCGAAAAAGAAATGGAATTTCGACGTTGGCTCCTCCATTTCCTACCTAGCTTACACTCAGAACGCGACCACGACCGACGTTAACATCACGCAGATCGGTATCACTCCGAAGTTCGGGATCATCTATAATGCGAGTTCGAAACTCGATCTCGGCGTGAGCGGATTTTTTACGGGGATCGGATTTCCGCAGAAAAAAACTCCCGACGGACTCTCGACTCCTCGCTTCTACGGAGTGAATATGCGAGTCGGATATAAAGTTTACAGCCTGAAGACGGGGAATATCTACCTGATGACCGGGCCTTACTTCTGGGGAATGATCGTTCCCGCTTCTCCGAACGGACTCACGTACGGAGTCGTTCGACTCTCGGGACCCCAGCTCTTCGTCGTGGGACGCTTTCTCACTTCGACGGGACGAACTGCCGTCGGATACTTGAAAGCGGCAACTATTCTCGATGGTGTCGGTGGAATGACGCAAAACCGGGAGTACGCGATCGGTGGCGCCTATCAGATTACGAATCCTTCGGCGAAACGTCGTTTTATGATGAACCTCGACTTCGCCAGCGCCAGCTTCAATATCGCCTCGAGTGACGGATTAGGTTCCGAAACGATTAAATTGAACTCGCTCAGTCTCGGACTTTCGACAAGCTTCTGACATCCGGTAATATCTACCGACTTGTTCCTCCTCGTCGATAACGCGCATACTAGTAGCTAGACCCAAATCGGCAGGACGCCGGTTAGGTAGGGAACTTCGTCAGGAGGACGAATCACGTGGGGCTCCGTTTCGACGCCAGCGGCGGACAACTCAATCAGGCGCTGAAAGCGGCCATCGAGGCCGAGCGACAGCCTATTAAGCAACTCGAAGCTCGTAAGGGTAAGGAAGAAGCGCGCATGAAGCTCTTCCAAGACTTTAAAAGTAAGTTTTCGAATTTCGACCGCACCCTCAGTGAGTTCACCGATTTTAATAAGTTTAAGGAATTCAAAGTCGACCTCGGCGATGGCGCGAATAATATGGGCGTCACGCTCGATAAAGAAAAGGTCCAGCCGGGCAGCTACGACATCGAAATCGCGCAACTCGCAAAACGGTCGTCGATTATCTCGAACGGATTCGAAGATCCTAACCTCGCGAACCTCGGTGTAGGGTACGTCGTCGTCTACGGACCGAAGGGCGATAAAGAAGAAGTTTATATCGGCGGAAAAAATGCCTCACTCAACGGGATCGCTTCCGCCATTAATGCAAAGCAAGATTCCTCCGTAAAAGCGACCGTCGTTAAAGATAGTTCCGATCCCGACGCTCCCTGGCGCCTCATCGTCTCCGCAAAAAAAGACGGAATCATCGGCGAAGTCCAGTTTCCAGAGTTCTACTTCCTCGATGGCAAAAAAGACCTCCGGGTTGAAAAAGACAATGAAGCGGAGAATGCCGTACTTAAGGTAAATGGCTTCGAAATCGAGGCTGACGGAAATAAAATTCCGGACTTCTTAAGCGGCGTGAATCTCGACCTGAAGCAAGCGAAGGAAGGACAAACCTTCACGCTGAATATTTCTGAAGATACCGCGAAGATGTCCGGTAAAGTTAAAGGACTCGTCGACCAAATTAACGGAATTCTCGAATTCATCACCAAACAAAATACTGTCGACGATAAAACCGATACGTCCTCGGGCTTTACCGGCGACACGTCCCTCCAGTCGATCGAATTCCGAATCCGAAATCTCATGCACGAAGGGTTTCCGGTCTGGGATAATTCGGCCGATCCGGAAACTCCGCGCATGGTTTTCCTCAACCAGATCGGAATTTCTTTCGAGAAAACCGGACAGCTCTCTTTCAAGGAAGACAGCTTCAATAAAGCGATCTCCAAAGATTTTTACGGGGTTGCCCAAGCGATCACCGGCGACTACGGATTTGCCACCCAAATTAAATCAGTGATGACGAATTATACTCGGCCCGGTACCGGACTCCTCGCGGGTCGGGAAACGTCGCTCCGGAACCGCATCACGAGAATCGATCGCGATATCGAAAATAAAGAACGAAACGTCACGCGAAAAACTGAATCACTCACGCAACAGTTTTCACGAATGCAGTCGACCATCGCGAATATGCAGCAACAGGGGCAACAGCTCCAAGCATCGCTCGGCGGCGGTGGTGGTGGAAATCTCATTTCCCAACTCATGGGTGGCTAGTTCAAAGGAGCAGATAAATGACCTACGGCGCAAAAAACTATAAACAGATGTCGATCACCACCGCCTCACCGACGCAGATTCTCATCATGCTCTACGAGGGTGCGATCCAAAATGTGAAGAAAGCCATCCTCGCGATCGAACAGAAGAATCTTGCCGACAAAGGGAAGTACATCGGTAAAACCCACGACATCATCAACGAATTGACAGTGTCATTAAATCACGAAGTCGGTGGGCAGGTTGCGAAGGATCTCGAGCGTCTCTACAATTTTATGGTGACCCAACTGCTTAAGGCGAACGTGGATAATACCGCCGAGCCTCTGGTCGCCGTGCAAAAAAATCTAGAAACCTTACTCGACGGATGGAAAGGGGCAGTCGCCCAGTTCCAAAAGGATGCGAAACGGATATGAAGACGGCTGAGATCCTCTCCCTTCTCCAGAGTAAAAATCGATGCCTCGATCGACTCATGGAAGCGACGCGTGCCTTTCTTGCGGCGCCGCTAGAGAATCTCATCGTAACGGATCCGGCCATCGAGGCAACCACGAAAACTCCACTCGGAATTTACGAAGATGACCGTCTCGCGGTGATTCGCACGCTCGAACTCCACGATAAGCAAATTAATTCCCTCATCAGCGACCTTACGAGCGCCGAAAAAACTTTCGCTTTCATGGAATCCGTTCGCGCCGAACTCCTCGCAAACGAACGACTCATTCAGTCGGTATTAAATGCGGACGATATGGTCTTCACCCGCATTCGTGAAGCCCAGGGCCAAATTACGAAGCTTCTACACGAGAATCGAAAGAGCGGCGAGCTCCTCTCTAAATTTAAGAGCGGATCAACGCCGACCGGCGAAGGAATGGATAAGACGTTATGATTAAGAATATTACGGCAGATTTACAAATCGGTCTGGAGCGCGAAGGGCTCGAGCTTGTCGATTTCGTTGAGGTTCCCACGGCTTCGGATCGGATCGTTCGGTTTCGTACGATCCAAGAAGTCCTCGCGGAATTTTCTGGCCTCGATGGTGAAGAGGGCCAGACATACGTATTTCACGTTCGGAAAAATCGTGCGCCTCCCGTCGGAATTGATGTGGTCGGACAGACGACTTCGGTCAACGACGCCATTTACCTCGCGAATGGAAAATTAAATACGGATTATCTCGTTGATAACGCAAAGATTCTCTTCCAAGCCGGAGATTACGCGGCCTCGAGAATGATCTACGCCGCCCTAGCAAAATCGACTGAACGCACGGCCGAAGGTCTCCTGGGCCTCGCTCGGTGCCTCGAAGCCGAGGGAAAAACCGACGCCGCGATGAAGGCGTACGACGATACCGTACTCTACTATCCGAGCATCGACGTATACCGACGTTACGCCGCTCTCCTCATTCGAAATCAAAAGGATCAACAAGCCGCCGAGATTATCGAGCGGGCACTTCTACTTAAGGACCTCAGCGAAAAAGCCCGGTACGAACTGCACCAAGCGGCGGGAAACGCATGGCTTCGTGCAAGTTCGCCCGCAAAGGCCGAACGCCACTACCGGAAAGCACTCGAGAGGAATCCTCATTCCGACGCGGTTGCCGCGAATCTCGGAAACCTTTGCATGGGACAGAAACGTTACGACGAAGCACGAATCGCTTTCGAAGAAGCCCTCCGGGTGAATCCAGAAAATGAACGTGCCTGGTTCGGACTCGGCTCGATCGAACTTACGCTCGGAAATAAACGGGAGGCTCTCGTAGCATTCGCGAGTTCCCTGGAGATTAAGATCCAGCAACCGCAAGCCATATTCCACCTCGTGAAATGTGCCTACGAAACGAAAGAATTCGCATCGGCGAAAGAATTACTGAAACAGTACGTCGACGTCTCGCCGTTTAACCCGCACTTACTCTACAGTCTAGCGGGCCTAGAATACCACCTCGGTGAACGAACTGCGGCCACGCGCACGGCGCGAACGATCCTCCAGATCCAACCGGGTCATGTCGAGGCAACTAAACTCATTCAACTTATTGAAAACGGATAATTTTTTAGCAGTTTGATCCCACGACTCAGGATGAGGCGTGGACACATCACGGAGGAACGATGGCAAAACAAGGTCGGCAGTCGGTCGAAGAAACTATTATTGAAGCAGCACTTTCCGAAAAGGAGCTGGAGACGCTCCTCGTGGGGTTTCTCGAAGCCCTCGAGCGGGAACAACGCCTGGGCCTGGTCGCCAATAAAAAAGACGAAAC